>CAZVYV010000266.1:0-4785 GCA_964630985.1 uncultured Occallatibacter sp. | reverse complement strand
GGCTTCCGTCAGATTTGTGCGGCAGGATCTGGAAGAAGTCGCCGCCCACCTCCAATGCGGGCCGGTATTCGCTCTCAATCGACGAACCGGGTAAGGTCGTCATCGCTTCCGGCAAAATCAACTGCTGCACCTCCTGCGCTTGCTTCACATCCAGAGCCATTTGACGCTGGCGGCGAAGCGACAGCAGGAGCCGGCGCAGCATCAGCAAGGCGATGACCGCAGCCAGGACCAGGTCGGCAGCCTCGTTGTAGAAGAACACCGTGCCGAAGGCCAGGAAGGTTCCGTGCATTCGCAGGCTGATCAGTTCGCCCTGGAACTGCGAGAACGCCATGAGCACCACGGCGGGCAACACCAGCCAACCATCCTTGCCCTGCTGGCGGATTCCCCTGGCAACGATGAACACAAGGAGGGCGAGCAGTACCAGCCGCACGACTCCCGATGCGGCGTGAGAGAAGTCACCTAGCAAGCGAGGCATGCCATAGAGCAGGTCTTCGCCGAGCAGTTGGAGGCCCATATCCATCAAAATGAGAGCGGCGATGGCCTTTGGGACCCATGCCGGGCGGCGCAATCGGAACCATATCCACCACACCATCGCCCAGACACCGATGATGAGCGGCGCGATGAACACCTCAAGGAGCAGAAAGAACTCGCGAAGGGACACCAGATGCGTCCAATTGGCCAGTGAGAAGACGGCCTCCCGTAACGTGGCCAGGAAGATCGCGGCGGCCACCCACAGGTACACCGAATCGGAGCGGTCAAACAGGATGAGGCTCGCGGCGACCACGGAAAGTAGGAGAAACACTACGACGAGCAGGCCGGAAAACGCGTAATGGCGGACCAGTTCGAGCCACGCAAGATGATTCTCGGCGGCGATTGCGCCGGATTCGCCCAGCAGCGGCGCGTAATGGAATCCTCCCGTGAACGGATGATGGGAAAGCCGAACCGGGCTCATCCAGACGCGAAAAGCGAGAATCTGCGTGGGAGGTGCGGTCCCATTGCGGACCGATCCGGAAATGGAAGGCAACACGAACATCGCGGGCTGGGGGAAGTAAACCACCGGCCAGCTTCGATCTGTGTCGAAATTCCCTTCGCTGCCCAGCAGCTTTCCTTGAGCGAACACGTGGTAGCCGTCGTCGACTCCGTTTTCTACAAGGGCCAGCTTCTCTCCGGGCTGCACTGTTGCGGGCACCCTGATCCGGTACCAGGCGTAGCCCCAGTAGCCTGGGTGACCCCGGGTGGTCCAGCCCCTCACGTAGTGAGGGTCTCCGGTGAAAGGATCCACGATGCCGGGCTGCGGAGTGAGGTCGACGGTCTCCCAAGCGGAGTCGCTGAATGACGGCTCGGCCCACAGCGGCTGGTGGGTTGCGGGGTCCAGGGGCGAATCGCCGATATGGAACTTCCATGGCCCATAAAGCGGAGCCACAGATTGGCCGAAGGTGATGAGGGTGGCGATTCCGCTTTTGGCTGGCGCGTTTTCTGGAAACGCAGATGGCGAGATCAGGGCCAGAATGCCGCAGGCAAAAAGGGCCGCGACTTTGACAGAGGCGCGGAGGGGTCGGGCCATTGCATTACCTCTAACGAGGGAAGCCACTGATTGCACTATACGCAGTCAATCCCCGGAGAGGGAATGGTCAGGCTTCAGGCTGAAATTGAAAATGCAACACCATGCGGATCATTTAGGAGTTGAAATGTTAGTTAACCGAGACCAGGCGCAAGACTCTTTAATACTCTGATCGCTGCCAACATTCGGGATGCGGGGGTATTGTCGCCCATCCGGACATTACTCCATTTTCAGGTTCTGTCTGGTTTGCCGGTTATACGCCCGGAACCCCGGAATTCGTCACGCTGGCGCTCATTTCGCGCCTCGGCAATTTTTCATCAACTGACCAAGCGAACGGCAAATGATCCCGCCCTGAAAATCGTTGGAGGCATGAAGCCGTGCGCCAACGCCGATGAAAACGCCGTCGTTGAAACCAACCCGCTCCCCACTTCGGCGAAGTTCTGGCCTCATCTGCGGCTACTGAATCGGCTACGCCGTGATTCCGGTGTCGAATTTTGTGTAATTGTCGAGGTATTCTTTGATGATTGAATAGCATTCGCAAGCGGCTTTCGAAAGCCCAGGGAAATCGAGGATACGGATCTCCTCGCGAGAGTATTCGATTAGTCCCTTCCGCTTGAGAATCCCGGCTGTAGTAGAAATTGTAGGACGACCGCCCCCAAGCATATCTGCCAGAAACTTATGCGATATCTTGAACGTGTCGCTGTTCGAACGGTCCGAACAGAGAAGCAGCCAGCGGGCTAGGCGCTGCTCGAAGTTGTGTTTCGCATTGCAACCGGCCGATTGCATTGCCTGAACCAGTTGTGCCTGAACATAGCGAAGAGCCAGAAATTGAAAGGCGCCGCCAAGGCGGAACTCTCTTCCAGCGTCCGCTATGTGGCAGGCGTAGCCATGGCCGGCAATCTGGGTGTAGACGCGATTCAGACTCTTCTTTGTTCCCATTAGAGCTGAGACACCAATGACTGACTCATGACCGAACATCCCTACCTCGACCTGAGATCCATCCTTGAATGTTGTCGTCATGGACGCCATCCCCTCTTCGAGAAAATAGAGGCTATCAATCGGGTCGCCAGGAAATTCGATTTCATTTTTCAGATCGAATTTCACCGGCTGCAAACGGAGGCGCGCAATGACGTCCGCATCTAGAGCATTCAGCAGGGTGTTCTTAAAGCCGCCTATGGGCAAGGTCCCCTCACTTTCAGGAAAAACTCAATCGCCGTTAAAGCTTAATCGCCGTTAAAATGTCTCATTCACAATATTCGACGAGGACTTCAGGCTGTGTCCGATACCTGACACAGATGGCAAAACTAAGCGCGTAAAATCTGTTGCTTAGCGGCCGTGGGTCCCCGGACGAGATCTCCTCAAATACTGCGCCAATCACCGGGACATCGCGCAACGTCCGTTCAGCCGGCTCGGGCGCTTGGCCCATGAGGAAGAGCGATGGGGACTCTCCATCCCGGATACCATTCCGGGCTGCTTTGATAAGGACTCCGTCGGGAACGGCTCATGTAGGAGAACGATTTGAGAAGCATGAACTTTGACCGCGCTGCCTTTTTGGAGCAAGCAGGATTAGGCAGAACACTCGTCCACCTGCGACCCAAGCAGGTCTTCTTTTCGCAGGGAAGTTCGGCTGACTCCATCTTTTATCTTCAGGCGGGCCGAGCAAGACTCACCGTCGTCTCGCCTGAAGGCAGGGAGGCCACGATCGCGCTTCTCTCCGCCGGGGAATTCATTGGAGAGGAGTCGCTGGCCAGCGTGGGCGGGCTGCATTTGGCAACCGCAAGCGCCGTTTCCACCTGCCTGGCGCTCCGTATCGCGAGGGAGGAGATGATCCGCGTGATGCACCAGGAGCATTCATTCTCCGAAATGTTCTTGAAGTTTCTGTTGGCCCGGAGCATGCGAGCCCAAGCCGATCTTGTCGATCAGCTTTTCAACTCCAGCGAAAAGCGCTTGGCGAGGATTCTCCTATTGTTGGCCGAATTTGGTGAGCCGGGAGAACCGGAGCCGTTGGTTCCTCCCATCACGCAGGAAACTCTGGCAGAGATGATTGGCACAACCCGCTCCCGCGTCAGCTTCTTCATGAATCGCTTTCGCAAGCTCGGCCTTATCGAATACAACGGCCGCATCCGGGTGCATAAGTCGCTGCTCAATGTGGTCCTGCACGATCGATTCACCGAACATAGCCCGGAGAGAACTCCGCGTTCGGCCACTCGACGTATTTGATCGAGGCCGCCCACACGCGGCTTCTCCTTGAATTCCGGGTTCCGCCCGGATGGTCGCCTATTCGGACACGACCCTCATTTTTCGGAGTCCTGTCCGGTTTGCCGGTTATTAGCCCGGAATGTCTCAAGCTAAGCAGCTTTCCGACCGGGAAATGCATTGTGCTCCCCCTTTGCTGGAACCTCACTGTGAGGGCTGAGGAAGTGTCGAGATGAAGGCGCTCATCTCTCGAAGGACATCCTGCTCGTTGGACACAAAGACGTAATGGTTTGCATGCGCGATGCGGACGACACGTGCCCCTGGAACTTGTCGCTCAACGGCTTCTACTTGGTTTTCTGTTGTGCGAAGGTCATGCGCCTCAGACGCTGCGCGCTGCGCGGAATGATCGGACGGGCCCAAATCGTGAGGATCGGCAAAGATGAAAAGAGCCGGGCACTGAATAGTTAGGATTTTCTCCTGACCGGAGAATATCGCGTACATTACCGGGGGCTTGTCTACGTCCCGACGTGCTGGAGGAGGCGGAGACAGCTTCATCTCGTCTAAATACTGCGTCAACTCATTTTGCAGTTGCTGTAACTGCTGTACGATTTCCCGTATATTGTTTTGATGCTCCTCGAGATTGTCCGGAATCTTACCCGGTATGAGCTTGGTAAGTTCGTCACGTAGCTGAATTGCATTGAGATAATATGAGCCATGAACCTGGTCGTAGAGGGCATAAAGGTAACCCGCATCAAGATAAACCAATCCCGCGACGGCGTCGGGATGGTGAAAGCCGATATAGCTTAATTCTTCACCCGCGAGTGAGTGCCCCGCCAAAATCGGATGATCCAAATGAAGCGCACCAATCACCGCTAAAACATCATTGCCGAGGCGGGCAGAACTGTAGTTCTCTGTGACAGGCGCGGGCTTGCCGGATTTCCCAAAACCGCGTCGGGTGATCCCATAAACATGGTACGTGGCAGCAAGTTTTGGGGCGAACTGATCGAAGATATGAGCGGTATCGCCCA
>CAZVYV010000265.1:0-4830 GCA_964630985.1 uncultured Occallatibacter sp. | reverse complement strand
AAAACTGTCCTAAGAAAATGCGAAACAGGTGAAACCTGCGAAATAGGCGAAATCTTCCTATCTGTATTTTCAACTACTTATGTGTTTTCAATATGTTACGAAAGTGCTGCGGGGAACGAGTCCCTACCTGAGGAGCCAAATCCCGTCAACAACTAAGAGAAAGTGGCCGCTCGCACCTTTGTGTGACTGATTTCGCGAAAATGAATCGCAAGCCCTCGATCAGAACAAGGTGCACTCTCGCAGGCCTACCTCGGCTCAGCTTGTTATTTGGAGAGGCCAACGCGCCGCATGAGATTGTCAAAGCGCGGATCGGAACGCAATGGGTCAAGACAAGGATCGATCTTTAAATATAAAAGTCCGACGTCATGTGCATCATAAGCCTCATCAAGCCATTTAAATGCCTCCTGTTTTTTGCCCAACCCGGCATAGACGAGAGCAATCTCGTATCTCCCCACGCCATTTTTCTGCACGTGCTCTTGCAATTGCGCGATGGTCTTTCGGGCTGAGCCCACTTCACCTGCGCGCGCATAAGCGTTGCCCAAATGACCCAGGGAATCAACCCCATTCCCTGACTTCAGAAATTCACCAATCGATTCAGCGTACTTGCCCTTCTCAGCATAGACATCGCCCAGAAGGAAGCTCCAATCGGGGGGATTGATGTCCAGTGCGCGAACTCTAAGGATCAGCGAAAGCGCCTGGTCATATTGGTGGGAGAAGTAATAGATGAACCCTTCGGCGTGGAACGAATGCCAGGAAACGGGATCGAGGTCCACTCCTCGCTGCACTTCAGCAAGGGCCTCGGCCAGCCGGCCGGTCCGCACCAGGTAAAATGCGTATTTCTCATGGATCGATGCGGAATTCGGATTGAGTTCAAGAGCCCGGTGAAATTCCGTCTCAGCGGTTGCCCAATCCCAATCTAAAGTCATCGCAGTATTGGCAAGTTCGGCATGGCCTTCAGGCAGCGAGTCGTCCAATTCGATGGCCCTTGTGGCTTCAGTCCGCTGCTCTGAAAATGCATCCTTATAAGCCATGCGGCCCGATTCGCCCATGCGGCCGTAACAATTCGCCAGGGCCGCGTGCGCCAATGCATAATTCGGGTTCTTGTCGATCGCCTTCTCGAAATAATCGACTGCGCTCTTGCAATCGTCTGCATCCAGCTGCAGAATGCCGCGCAGGTACAAGTCCTGGGCTCCCGGGTCGATGGGTCGACTTCGTGCCAGGCGTGCCTGCTCCTGCGGAGTCACGTTGATACTGATCTGGTCTGCGATCGCCTGTGCCACTTCTCCTTGCCACGCGAGCACACTCGTAAGGTCTCGGTCATAGGTGTGCGCCCAGATGGGACGATCGTTCCTTGCGTCGATGAGCTGCACGCTGATGCGCACTTCGTTGCCGTCGCGCAGCACTCCGCCTTCGACCACGCCGTCCACCGACAATTCATGAGCAATTTCCGGCAGATTCTTCGTTGTGCCTTTGTAGCTCATGGCCGAAGTGAGTGAAATGACGCGTAGCGTGGAGACTTGGCCCAGGTCGTTGATCAACTCTTCCGTCATCCCATCGGCGAAGTATCCCTGATTCGGATCTGCGGAGAGGTTCTTGAGGGGGAGAATTGCCACGGAGCGAATCTCAGCCTGCGGATTCGAATTGCCATACCAACGCTTGAAACCCAGGTAAGCAATCGCTGCGGCGAGAACTAATCCGAGTCCAACGCCGGCAAGAACGCGAACCATTCGGCGCAATTTTCGCGCGGATCGAGGGGGCCCGCCTTGGTGCTCCGGTGCGCTCTCAGCGGACAGTTTTTCGCTCTCGGCCGCGGTCTGCTGTGCTTGGCGCGGAGAGTCGGCTTTACTTTGCCGCTGGTCCGAGGTCTCGGGCGGCTCGAAGGTGAACCTTGGCACGTAGGACCCGCGCGGAAGTTCAATGCGCACGGCCGGTTTTTTGTTCGTCTCAAGGTAGTACTCTGCCAGCTTCTTGCGAAGCTCGGTGGCTTTGACGCGTACCACGGAGTCATTTCCCGTGTCGTAGCCGATCGGGCGCCCGAACATCTCGGCACCGATCATCCGCTCCCGCAGGCTATCAACTTCGCCTTCAAGGGCATGCTCAACAATCAGGTGGAGAAAATCCTGGGTCCGTTTGCTTCCTGCAAATGCATGGCTCGCTATGACTTCCTTAAGATGGTGACGAACCAAGCCGACTTGCTCTGGGTTGAGCACTTCCGGGTCGCAAGAAGAATCGGTTATCGGCATGACATGCCCAGTTTCCCTTAGGTAGATCACTATACCACCACAACGAATGGTTCCTAAGCGGGTAAAGTGCCGGGTAGTCCTTCAGTGTAAGTTCATGTAAAATAAAGCGTTATATGCAACAAACGTCCCAGCAAACCGTTAATAGCATTGCATATCAAACAACCTGGTGTTGGAATGGGCACGCTCTTTGGCCAGGCCCCGCAAAGTTGGATACAGGAGCGTCCTCAAGGTTGCCTGTTTCGATCACTATGGCGCATCGGCCACCCGTTGAGCAAACGTTTACTTGGGAAATGCTAAACGAAAACATGGATTCCCCCGAAGCCCACACTCGGCACTCAGCACGGCTACGTTGCGGGCAAGGCGCGTTTCAAGCCTGTTTTTGGATGGCCCTATGCGCGCTTTCTTCTCCAGGTTTGGCAGGGCTACGGGCACCCGCGCAAACTCCTGCGTCAACGGAATCTGTCCTGATGGCGATGCGGCAGGGGGCCGAAGCAATGACTTCAGGCAACTTCAGCGCCGCAATATCGGAGTACACGGTAGTCACGCGGGAAATGCCTGCTTTTGCCGAAGGGTACTTCAATCTTGGTCTGGCGCTGCACCAGGCGGGCCAGTTGGATGATGCGCGAACCGCGCTCGAAAAGGCATTACGGCTCAAGCCCGGCCTGCGCGGCGCGAACCTATTTCTTGGCATCATTGCTTATCGCGAGAATCATTTCAAGGAAGCCGTCGACGATCTTTTGCATGAAACCCGTCTCGATCCGCGCAGCGCCAAGGCTTTCATGTGGCTGGGTCTTTGCCGCCTGGCCCAGGACGATCCGCAAGGCGCGATCGCTCCACTCGACAAAGCCTATTCACTGGATCCTTCCGATGCAGACATTCTCTATCATCGCGGGCGCGCCTATTTTCTGGTAGCCAACGCCTCTTACGCCGCCATGTTCAAGCTCAATTACGATTCGGAGCGCGTGCATCAGGTTCTAGCTGAAGCCTATGCGCAAGCCTATCGCAACCAGGAGGCGGTTTTCGAGTTCGAAGCTGCGGTGAAAATGGCGCCTCAACTGCCGGGGCTGCATGAAGAGCTTGCGGATCAGTACTGGGTGATGGGGCAAGTCGACAAAGCCGGCGACAACTACCGGGAGGAATTGCGGATCGACCCGTACGCTGATTCCTCCATGTACAAGCTCGGCAGCCTCCTGGTTCTACACCAGAACCCAGCGGAGGGCGTCAAGCTCTTGCGCGACGCGATACGGGCCGACCCTTCACTGAGCGACGCGCACTATTACCTCGCCGACGGATTGACGAGTCTTGGCCAGGACGAGGATGCAATTCACGAATTCGAACTGGCGATTGCCGCCGATCCCACGAATGACCGTGCCATGAGCGCCTATTACAGGTTGTCGCAGCTCTATCGCGACAGGCATGACACACCGAATGCGCAGGCTGCGATGCAGAACTTCCTGCGCATGAGAGCGCAGAGTAAGGCGCAGCATGACCTCTACGATGCACAGGTTGTCCGCAAGCGAACAGAGCTCCCGGTGCCGGACCCGGAAAAGATTGCGATGTCTGGTGAACCGGGGCCAAATGAATGATTGGCCCGGCGCAGCAGCCGCCTGCGACGGGTTCAAGCCGCTCCATGGGGGCAGCAAAAAAGAGCGGCCATGAAGTGAGGCGCGTTCAAGAAACGCGGGAAACAAGAAACCATTTGCCAAGGAGGCAGAAATGACGGCAACTTCGATGCGCACTACAGCGGAGAACCCTTGGGCAGTGAAGCGCGGAATCGCGTCGTTGGGAGCATGGCTGGCGTGCCTTGTCGTGCTTCTTGGATTCGCCGCTCCCGCCATGGCCCAGCTCGATACGGGCTCCATTGCCGGGACCATCCTCGATCCAGCCGGCCGGGTGGTTGCCGGGGCACAGGTAGGCATAACCGGCGTGGATACAGGAACCGCCTATTCGACGCTCAGCTCATCCACTGGCTATTACACTTTCCCCTCCGTTCGCACCGGTAGGTACGATCTTTCTGTTGCCGCGGCAGGATTCAAGACGGCGATTCGCCACGGAGTTGTGGTTTCGGTCGGCGCCAACAGCGCGCAAGACGTCACACTCGCAGTCGGCACTGCATCTGAAACTGTGAGCGTGGCGGCCGACGCCCAAACCCTCGAAGCAGACACGTCGACGATCGATGATTCCATTCAGCCCGAGCAGATGAATCAGCTCCCCTTGACAGTGGCCGGCTGGCGTTCGCTGGAAAGTCTTGAAACCCTGGTCCCTGGAATCGTCTCTGTGGGCGTTGCCACCTCCGGCACCGATCCGATCAAAATTGACGGCGGCCAGGAATTGGGAACGGATTTCCTCGTGGACGGCATTACCACGAACCGCCAGGAAAACGGCTCCGGAAGTTTTGGCATTCTGTCGCCGTCTGTGGATGCGGTGAATGAATTTCAGGTGAGCATCGCCAGCCTGCCAATTGATGAAGGCAGGACCACGGGCGGCTTGGCCAACTTCAACACCAAGGGCGGCACCAACGACTACCACGGAACGGTTTACGAGTTCTACAAGAACGCTGGATTCGACGCCAACAGTTGGTTCAACA
>CAZVYV010000264.1:0-4838 GCA_964630985.1 uncultured Occallatibacter sp. | reverse complement strand
GCCACCGATCAATTGGTATGGCGGCCGCTGATTGCCTGGAGCGACAAATTCAAATTCGAACAGGTTGAGTCCGCCGACCAGGTTGCCTCGCCAATCCTCGAATTGCTTCGCCGATCGCGGATTTTGGAAACCTTGCCAGGGCGCATCTGGAATCGAGTTGAGGAACCGGTTTACCAGCACATGGCGCGGACCAAAGAATGCCGCGTTGTGAGGCCGCTCGACGAAACGAAATCCGGTAAAGCCCCGCCCGTGATCTGGGCGGTGGCTGTCGCGGGAGCGGTAGCCGTTTGCTGGGCGGCGCTGCAGGCCATGCTTATGCTCAGCACCGTCACGTGGCCGGATCTGCGGCTCTTGCTGGAGGGTGCCGCAGCGACGTTTTTGCGCGTCAACGCATCGTTGCTCGTCTCGGCTGCATGGACGATTCCTGTGGGCGTGGCCATCGGTCTGAACCCTCGGCTGGCTCGCGTTGTGCAGCCGCTGGCGCAGATTCTGGCATCCGTGCCCGCGACAGCCTTCTTTCCAATTCTGCTCATGGGCTTGGTGAAGATCGGCGGCGGGTTGGGCATCGGATCCATCGCGCTGATGCTCCTGGGAACGCAATGGTACATCCTTTTCAATGTCATTGCGGGAGCCATGGCCATTCCTTCTGACTTGCGCGAAGTCTGCTCGGTCTGCCGCTTTACGCGCTGGCAGCGGTGGACCCAACTGATTCTTCCCGGAATTTTTCCCTACCTGATTACGGGGATGGTCACGGCCTCAGGAGGCGCATGGAACGCCTCTGTGATGGCCGAGTATTCTCATGTCCAGGGCCGCACGCTTCAAACCATCGGCCTGGGCGCGCAAATCGACGCTGCTACCGACAGTGGTCGCTTTGCAATGCTCTTGCTCGCCACAATTATGATCTCTCTGATGGTCGTCACCATGAACCGGTTGGTGTGGCGGCGCCTCTACCGCCTCGCTGAGACACGGTTCAAGCTGGAAGGCTGACCGGCGGCTCTGGCCCGGACGGACTTTCCTTGAACGAAATGCACAGAGTTCCGTTGAATTGACTGTGAGTTCTGCGGATTGCTATGGTTGTGACCGGATTGACGCCCAACGAATCCGCGAATCTTGCTTGTTGAGTACACCAGCTCGCGCCGACACTTCGATAGACGAAGCAGAGGAATCACTGGAGGTCGCGATTGAAGTGGTACCTTGAGCCGTGGAAGAAATACGCAGTTTTCGAGGGCCGTGCACGAAGAACTGAGCTGATAACGTTTGGCGTTATCAATCTACTGGTTTACGCCCTGTTGTATATCGGGTTTCTGATTTGCGACAGCCACCTGGGTCACCCATTGGATACCATTGGGGTGGTTGATTACACAGCCCAGGACCGAGTATTCACCACCCTGGAATGGGCATGCATGATTGCCCTCGTCGCTCTTTGGCTGGCTGCGTTTATTCCTATGCTGGCTTGCGGGGTGCGGCGGCTTCACGACAGCGGCAAAAGCGGCTGGCTTTACCTGATTGCCCTCATTCCCTTCATCGGAGGACTCATTCTGTTCGTTTTGCTTTTGCTGAATGGGGACCCGGGAGAGAATAGGTTTGGACGGAATCCTAGAGATGGCGGAGAACCGGCCGGATAACCCGTCAGAGCATCGCCAATCGTTTCGCGATCGCTCGTAGGGATGGCCACGTCGGAACGTCGACGCCATCGTGCTACGCGGGACTTGCAGCGGGATGAGACAAAACGAAGTCATTCGAGTCGGACTGATCGGTTTCGGAACGGCCGGGCGTGTCTTCCACGCGCCGCTCATCTCCTCCGTGGAAGGCCTGGAATTGGCGGCCGTCATGGAGCGCACGTCGAACAAGGCAGCAGTGCGTTACCCGGGCATCACCACTCACCGCTCTGTCGAGGCCATGCTCGATGACAAGTCGCTCCGCCTGCTCGTCATCGCCACCCCAAATGGAACCCACTTTTCTCTTGCTAAGGAAATCCTCAAGGCAGGCAAGAACGTGGTCGTCGATAAGCCGATGACGCTCACCTCAGCCGAAGCAGCAGAATTGATCGCTCTCTCCTGGAAGCACAAAGCTCTCCTCGTCCCCTTTCATAACCGCCGATGGGACAGCGATTTCCTGACGGTTCGGAAACTACTGGATGAAGGTGTGCTCGGCCGGCTTGTCGCTTTCGAATCCCGTCTGGACCGCTGGCGTCCGGCTCCGCTGACGGAGCGCCGATGGAAGGAAGATGCCGAGGCCGGCGGCGGAGCCCTCCTCGATCTCGGGCCGCATCTCGCCGACCAGGCTCTTGTGCTGTTTGGCAAACCCGATGCGGTATGCGCCGATGTCGTGCGCGAGAAGGATGGTCCCGGCGCTAACGATTCCTTTACCGTTCGCCTGCGCTATCCCGGCCTCAGCGTCACGCTCGGCGCCAACGGCCTTTCTCTGCACCCAGCACCGCGCTTCCGTCTTCGCGGAACAGGCGGCGGCTATATCAAGAAGGGCGTCGAGCCGCAGGAAGCCGCTCTTGGCAAAGTTACCCGCATTGAAGACCGAGACTGGGGACAGGAACTTGCGGCCCATTGGGGAATTCTGTACGTGGGCATCGATGGCGGCTCTGTGAGTCGGCCGGTCCCGGCGCTTCCTGGTAATTATCGATTGTTCTACGCGGGCATAAGGGACGCGCTCGAGGGTCAGGGCCCGGCTCCAGTCACTGGCGTCGATGGCTGGCGTGTAGCGCGGTTGCTTGAGTGGGCCGCGGAGAGCGCGGCAAGCCGCTGCGAAATCACCTGCGACTGGAGCGACGAGCCCGATTAGAGAGTTGTGGTCTGGGACGACGGCCGCTCACTGACGGCTCGGCTCTTTCTCGATCAGCGGCACCCAAAAATGGAATCGCGCACCGCTGCCAGTGACGCTTGTGGCTTCGATTCCTCCGCCATGCGCGGCAAGGATGGCGCGCGTGATGGCCAGCCCCATTCCCGACCCTTTTCGCCGGCTCGTTCCGCCTTTGCCGCGGTAGAACTTTTCGAAGATGAGCGGCAGATCGCGGGCATCAATGCCAGGGCCATTGTCTTCGACAGTGAACTCCACGCGATCCTCGCTGAGCTTGCTGCTGAGCGTGACGCGTGAGCCCGGAGGGGTGTGGCTGGCCACATTTTCTAGCAAATGCTTGAGAACCCGACCCAACAGGTGCGGATCGAACCATGTTGGCTTGTCGCCATCGTCCTGACCCTCCGCAGAATCGGGCAGAATCGTGACCTTATGTCCCGCGAGAAGCTTGCGCGACTCCTCAACGGCCTGATCGAGCAGCGCGCGCGGATGAACGGAAGACATCTTGACCTGAACGACATGGGCGTCAATCTCGGCCATCTCCACGGCCTCGCCGATTAATAGATCCAGCCGCGTCGCTTCCTCGTCGATCACGCGCACCATTTCCAAACGCCCGGTGTCGTCGAGCCCTTCGCCTTCCAGCAACGTTGTGGCCGCCGCCCGAATGGACGTGAGAGGCGTACGCAGCTCATGGGTCAGTGAATCGATCAGGGCAGTGCGAAGCCGGTCGGCCTCGCGCGCCGCTTCGATGCGTGTGGAGGCCGCAATGGCGATGGAGCGGGCCACCGCGATGGATACTTGAGCGGACACGGCTGTTGCGAACTCGACCGAAAGCGAATCCGGTCGCCACGCCAGGGCACCGATGGGCTTCAATCCCAAGGCCAGGGCGTTGGTTTGGTAGCCGGCAAATGGGGCAATGGTGGGATTCAGCCCCTGTGCGACGGCCTGCATGTGCGCCCGCAAGCTGGGTGAAACTTCGCCAGTTGATGAGAAATACCGGTCGTAGTCGCCGACATAAAGAACCACGCCTTCGAGAGCGAAAATGCGGCCGATTGCGCCCGGCAGATCGCGGAGAAGGCGGTCCGCGTCTTCAAAGAGCATCATCTCCTGGCTCAGTGAATACAGCTTTCCTACGTCTTCTTCGCGCTGTTGGGCGCGAACTGTCTGTTTTCGCGCGCGTTCCGCAAGCCGGCCCACCACCAGGCAGCTGAGAGCGAACGAGACCATCGCCAGCCATTGCTGTGCGCCCTCAATCCTCAGCGTGTGTATGGGAGGCAGAAAGAAGTAATCGAAGCAGACGGCGCTAAGAACAGCGGTGTAGATCGAAAGGACAATTCCGGCCTGGGCAGCCCACCACACCACCAGCACCAGAAAGACCATCCCCGCAGTTGTTGAGTTGGCGCGGAGCCAGACGAGCAGGAACGTGGCGAGGGCCGCCGTGGCTGTGGCCGCGAGCCAGCGAAGAGCCTGCCTTGCATAGGGCGGTACGCCCATCGTCTTCTCCACGGGAATCATACCTCTCCGTGGCGAGGCACTGAAATGCCGGCTCGCAATGGTGTAAGCTTCCGATGGATGAAAGAAGCAAGACATGCCGGGAAGAATTCTGGTTATTGACGACGAGTCGCAGATTACGCGGGTGCTGCGCGCCGCTCTCTCAGCGCAGGGATACGATGTTCGTACCGCCAACGACCCCGAGGAGGGACTGCGGCTGTTTCGCGATTGGGCGCCGGACCTCATCATCACCGATCTGATGATGCCGGTCATGAGCGGCGTTGAAGTCTGCCGGGCCGTTCGAGCGCTTGGCTCAACGCCTGTGCTGGTTTTATCGGTGCGCGAACACGAACGGTCGAAGGTGGAAGCGCTTGATGCCGGCGCCGACGACTACGTCACCAAGCCTTTCAGCATTCAGGAACTGCTGGCGCGCGTAAGAGCGCATCTGCGCCGCGCCCCAGAGCGCACCACGGCCCCGCTTGAGACCGGCGACTTTGTGATCGATGTGCGGGCACACAGCATTCTGGTGCAGGGCAAAC
>CAZVYV010000263.1:0-4849 GCA_964630985.1 uncultured Occallatibacter sp. | reverse complement strand
GCCTCGATCGCTTCTCGACCATCCGCCAGCCCGACGGCCTCAACGGTTTCATGCTTCGCACCGAGAGCGAGCACGACTGTTATGGCGCGGGGCACGCCGGAACCGCTCTTTCCGCCGGACTCGGAATGGCCGTGGCACGTGATCTGGCCGGCGGTCACGAGCACGTCATCGCCGTCGCGGGCGATGCCGCCTTCACCAACGGCATCACGTTCGAAGCGCTCAACAACATCGCCGCCCATACCAAGCGCATGATCGTTGTCCTCAATGACAACGAGTGGTCCATCGATCGCAACGTGGGCGCAGTGGCGCGCTATTTCCACCGCGTCGTCACCAACGAGCACTACCAGCACCTGCACGACAGGGCGACACGCCTCATTGAGCGCTTCGGCGGCAAAACCGCAATCAAGGTTGTCCGCCGCGCCGAGGAAGCTGCAAAAAGCATGTTGTGGCCCTCCATCCTCTTTGAGGAGTTCGGTCTCGAGTATTTCGGCCCCCTCGACGGACACAACCTTCCGCTGCTGGTTGAGACTTTCAAGTTCCTCAAGACCCTCGACCATCCCGTTCTGCTTCACATCCTTACGCAAAAAGGCCGCGGCTTTCAGCCCGCTCTCGACGGCCAGAAGAAGTTCCACGGCCTCGGCCCCTACGATCCTGAAACCGGTCAGACTCCCGACGGCTCACCGACGTATGCCGAAGTTTTCGCCAAGACTCTCGCCGATCTTGCCGCAAAAGATCCACGCATCGTCGCTATCACTGCCGCCATGCCAAATGGCACCGGCCTCGACCACTTTCGGCCTCGCCACCCCAACCGCTACTTCGACGTCGGCATTGCCGAGGAACACGCCGTCGTCTTCGCCGCGGGTATGGCCACGCGCGGCTACCGCCCTGTCTGCGCCATTTACTCCACATTCCTTCAGCGCGCTTTCGATCCCGTCGTCCACGACGTCTGCCTGCAAAAACTGCCCGTCCTTTTTTGCATGGATCGCGCCGGCCTTTCCGGTGATGACGGACCCACGCATCACGGCCTTTTCGATATCGCATACCTGCGCGGAATTCCCGAGATCGTTCTCATGTCGCCCAAGGACGAAGACGAGCTGGCGGATATGCTCAAGACCTCTCTCGACCTTCCCGGTCCGAGCGCGATCCGCTACCCGCGCGGCGCTGTTGCCGGCGTAACTCGCAAGCCCGAGCCGCAATCGCTTCCCATCGGCAAGGCAGAAGTCCTCTCCGACGGATCAGACGTCGCCATCCTCGGCCTCGGCCCGATGATCTCGCTCGCGCAATCTCTTGCCAGGCTTCTCGACCGCGACGGCTACTCCGCCGCCGTCATCAATCCCCGCTTCATCAAGCCGCTCGACCGCGAGATCATTGCGCGCTACGCCGGCCGCGTGGCCGCTTTCGTCACCTTTGAAGATCACGTGAAGATGGGTGGTTTTGGAACCGCCGTCGTAGAAGCTCTCGATGAAATGGGCCTGTCCGTTCCTGTTGTCCGCATTGGCTGGCCCGACCAGTTCATCGAACACGGCAAAGTCGACGCGCTGCGTGCCCGTTACGGTCTCACCGCCGAAGCAGCTCTCGCCCAGGTTCTCCCGCTCCTCACGCGTCGCCGCCGTCCCACACTCGTCGCTTCCTGAACGCAGTCTGCCGCAGTGAACGAGTTTGCAAGATTCGTGTTCCCGTCCCCTCTTCCTGCATTTTCATTCTCGTCGTTTCGGCAGCCGGAATCCGATGCATACGCTGATTTCGTCATGACGCGGCACTCCCGCGGGTTTCCAGTGTGAGATCGAAATAAGAATTCTTTCAAACACTAAACTTTTCCTAACAACCGCCGATTAGAGATCTATCATCTCAATCCTCCAGGTAGAGGAAAATCAGTGTGCTGATCCGAACCACATTTCCGGTCTTCGCTTTTGCCATTCTGACGTCGGGCTTGGGAATTAGTCATGCGAATGCGGCAACGGCCAGCGCTTCAATCAGCGTTTCCGCCACCGTCCAGGCTTCCTGCCTCACCGCCGTCACTCCATCTGCGACCGGAGCCCATGCTGCGGAATCTTACGCGGCGCCTGCGGTGTCAGTCTCCTGCTCGAATTCCGTGCCGTACAACATAACCTTCAATACGGGAGTGGCTCGACGCGGCGCCATGGCTTTCCGGCCCGGATCGGGTTCTCGATTCCCCTTGCTGTCCCTTGCGCCCAGGGCCTTATCCGGCCACGCCGCAGATCCAATCATTGTTGTTGTGACGTACTGACCGCCCCTCCCGCACCGGAATCGTCTCAACGATCATCGCCAATCCCTCGGCAAATCGCCCGCGTGCCAGCAGCGGAAGCTCTGCTTCCGATCATCATCGCGAGCGGCAATTCAAATCCCTGTTTATTACATTGGTTCATTTGGCCGGTTGACCCAAGGGTGTTATTGAAGCCGTTTTTTCAAACAGATATTGTCCCAATAACGCTCAAGGCCAAGTTGTCAGGCGGGGGAGTCGCTGAAAACCTGTCCGCGCCTGCGCATTCATTGTTCTTGCGAGCACGTCAGCAACGAACGCAGGAATTCTGTGTTCGAACCTCGGCGGCAATTGATTTTCGAGCCATGTTGGTAGGTCGTCCGCTCACATTCATCAATGCCTGAATCAGACATGAACTGATCCCGTCCGACTCCTCCTCGAACGGCCGTCGACCTCAATATCAAACGAATTCTTGCACCAGGAGTAAGTGTCATGAAGTTCTCGACCCCCTTGAAGACCGCACTGCTTTCCGTCAGCATCGGATGCGCATTGCTCGGTCTGACTTCCACATCTGCCGTCGCGCAAACGAATCCGGCAACCACCACATTTAACGTCACCGCGACGGTACTCAAAGACTGCATCGTCTCTGCCACGGCTCTACCATTCGGAAACTACACCGGAGCGGTGGTCAACGCTAGTTCAACTGTCACGGTTACCTGCACCAGCGGCACGACGTACACCGTCGGCCTCAATCAGGGATTGACAACGGGCGCAACAGTTACAACCAGGCAGATGGGCATTACCCAGCCCGCTGGCGGTTTGAATTATTCGCTGTTGACTACTTCCTATACAGGTGCCAACTGGGGCAATACCAGCGGCAGTTGGGTAAGCGGCACAGGCAACGGCGCTGCTCAACCACTCACCGTATACGGCGTACTTCCGGCGGCCCAGTATGTTCCGCCAGGTTCTTACACCGATACGATTGCTGTGACCGTCACTTACTAACTGTTGTTTTTGTACACTTGCATTAGGGATCCCCATGACTTTGCGAAACTCATTCCGTCGAATGACGGCGGCTCTGGCGTACGCCTGCGCAGCCGTCATTCTCCTTCTCGCAGGCCCGGCAGCAACGGCGCAGTCGTTGGCTGTATTGCCTGTCAACATTCTCTTTTCTCCCGGACAAAAGGCTTCGTCCCTGACTGTCACGAACACGGGGACCAGCGAAACCGCGATTCAGATTCGCGCCTTCGCCTGGGCTCAGACAGATGGCGACGATAAGCTGACGGACTCGGATGCGGTGGTGCTGAGCCCTCCGCTGGTTACGATCGCTCCTGGCGCGTCCCAGGTGGTCCGCCTTATTCTGCGTCAGCTTCCGCAGGGCCGTGAGGCAACCTACCGCATTCTTATCGACCAGATTCCACCTCCGGCGGAGCCGGGGATTGTGCATATGGTCCTGCGCATGTCGATTCCTATCTTTGCCCTGCCGCCAACTCGCGCAGTTCCGCACGTGCAGTTTCATCTGGAAGTCGATTCCGGAAAGCTTGTCCTTGTGGGAGTGAACGATGGTCTAAGCCACGAAGTGGTTCGCGATGTCGTGCTAACAACCGGCGACGGGCGAAAGCTCAAGGGAGGGTCCGATGCTCCGCCCTACATTCTTGCCGGAGTTACCCGGCGTTGGACAATCGCCGCAGAAGGCCCCCTCCCTCTGCCAGGCGAAACCCTGCAGTTGACAGCCCACACGGACGCCGGCGTTCTCCAGCAGCAGGTCGGCTTCGTCGCGGCACCATGATCGTCGAGGTGCAATGGCCAGGGGGCTCCGCTGTGCTCAGATCGTGTTCCTTGTGATGGCCGCCATGCCGCAACTGGCCGCAGCCACTGGCCCCGTCGTCTCCTCACCGCCGCCCCCAGCCAGTCCAGCAGCCGCCAACCCCTCTCCCGCCGCATCCAACGACGAAACCCTCTATCTGGACGTTCAGCTCAACGGTCATTCCATCGGCAAGATTGGCGAATTCACCTTGCGGCACGGTTCATTGTGGGCGCGGCCTGAAGAGCTGCGCGATCTCGGTTTCCGCGTTCCTGTGTCTCGCGCCTCTGAAACCGGCGGCCTCGTGGGCCTGTCTGATTTGCCCGGACTGAGTTGGATTCTCGATGCCAAAGATCAGGTTCTTCAAGTGACAGCAGTCGACAGCGCCTTGCTGCCGGCATTGTTGCAGCCATTGGGAAGAGAACCGGACGGCAGTCGCCGCGCTATCGAGAGCGGAACCGGCGTGACGATCAACTACGACACAGTCGGAACTTTCTCTGGCGGCCAGAAAGGCGGCAGCGGTTCTTTCGAGACCAGAGCCTTTTCGCCCTGGGGCATCATCAGCTCGGACTGGCTTGCCTTTGCCGGCGCGGGGTCGCCTACCAGCGGCGCAGCCAGCGCCATCCGCCTTGACTCGTCCTATACCTTTGCCGACGTCAACTCCCTGCGCCGCTATAGTCTGGGCGATTTCATCAACGGCGGCCTTTCCTGGACGCGCCCCGTTCACCTTGAAGGTGTCCAGATCAATTCCGATTTCAGCATGCGCCCTGATCTTGTGACGTTTCCAGTGCCCACGATCACTGGCTCGGCCGCGGTTCCCTCCA
>CAZVYV010000262.1:0-4875 GCA_964630985.1 uncultured Occallatibacter sp. | reverse complement strand
GGCGTGCGCACAATCAACTGTTACCCCAACAGGAAGGATTGCAGATCGCATGAAGGCAATAATTCGGGTCTTCCCCTTGTACTTGCTTTGCCTGGCGTATTTTCTAACGCCTCGAATCTCGGCCCAGGACTGGGTACACACCGGAACCAACCTTGGCAACGAGCGCATCCGCCTGGCTGCGGCCGATTTCAAGCCGGTGGGCAGCGATCCGGAAACGGAGCCGCTGAAGGCCATCTTCGACTCCACACTTTATAACGATTTGTCGAACGCGGGAATCTTCGACATGGTGTCGAAGAGCCTGGCGCCGCAGGCGATGCCGGGGTCGCCGCAGGAGTTTGTGGCAAATCAGTGGTCGGTGGCGCCGGCCACTGCGGCCATGGTGGCGTTTGGGGCGCTTTCGGCCACGAATGGCCGTCTGGTGGTGTATGGGTGGCTGACGGACGCACGCACGGCCGGGAGCGCGCCGGTGCTGGCCAGCCAGTACAACGAGGCGGCGAGCCAGGAGATGGCTCGCACCATTGCGCATCGGTTTGCCGATGAAATTATCTACCGGCTGGGCGGAGCCATTAACGGGATTGCTGAGACCAAGATTTACTTTGTGAGCAATCGGACTGGATCAAAAGAGATCTGGGTGATGGATTACGACGGGCAGAATCAACATGCTGTCACGCATTTGGGCAGCATTTCGCTTTCTCCGCGCATCTCACCGGATAACTCGCGAATTGCCTTTGCGTCGCTGGGAAGCGAAGGATGGGCGATTCGGATGTTTTCGCTGGACTTGGGACGTCTGGTGAGCTTCACAGCGGGTTCCGCAGGGGGAAGCAACCAGTCTCCGGCGTGGTCGGCAGACGGATCGAAGATGGCATTCTCTTCGGCGCGCGGGGGCCATCCGGATATCTGGATTTCTGATGTGAGCGGCGGCAACGCGCACAGCATCACTTCGTTCGGATCGGATGTTTCGCCGGTTTGGAATCCACGCACCAGCAACCAGCTTGCTTTTGTCAGCGGGCGAACTGGCGAGCCGCAAATTTACATAATGGAGAAAGATGGCGCCAACGTGCAGCGTATGACCGACGGCGGCTATGCCATCTCTCCCTCGTGGTCGCCCAACGGGGGCATGCTGGCGTTTGCGTGGAACCGCAAATATGGTGCCGGCGATCCTGGCGGATACGACATCTATGTGATGGATATTGCCAGCAAGAACTGGCTGCAGGTGACGCACGAATCCGGCGTGAATGATTTTCCGTCCTGGGCGCCCGATGGACGCCACATCGTGTTCCAGCGGCAGGTCGGGCACCGGGCGCAAATCTGGACGATGCTAGCCGACGGTACCAATCAGCAGCAATTGACCTCCTCCGGCGACAACATGATGCCGAACTGGAGCTGGAAGTGAGCGGCGAAAGCAGCGGAGTTCGCGGTGTTAGCGGAGCTAGCGGAGAATGTGCGGGCGAGGACGCCCGCACGACAGCCGGTCTGGAGACCGGCGCTACGGATTCGAAAATAAGCTGCTGCGGCGTAACCGATTCCCGCATTTTGACCGGCGGAATCGTTAAGCGGGGAACGCGATTGGATGAACTATCATTTTTGGGTGCTGAAGTTCAGAAGGCAGCAGAGCGGGTGGCGCGCTGCAGCGACAAGAAAGAACCGGTTGTTCAGAAGGTAACCATTAGCTTTTTTTGAGAAGGAGAATTCCCGTGAAGACACAGAAAGCTGTTTTTTCGATTGCTCTTTTGCTGGTTGCCTTGACCGCCGTATCGGGTTGCAAAAAGAAGACCGCGCCGCTACCGACCGAGGAACAGGCGCCGGCCACGTCCGTACCCCCTCCGACGGCGCAGCTCAGCGCGACCCCGACGGTGATCTCAGCCGGGGACCAGGTTCAGTTGAGCTGGAAAACCACCAACGCGAGCACGGTTTCAATTGACGGCATCGGAGATGTTCCGACGGTGGGCGTAAAGACCGTGACGCCGACGGAATCGACTACCTATCACCTGGTGGCGCACGGAGATGGCGGGTCGGCAGACGCCTCAGCATATGTGACGGTGAATTCGCCGCCCGCGGTTAGCGTGCCGAGTACAGGCATGAACGAGCAGCAGGACTTCGACGCGCACGTGCAGCCGATTTTCTTCGCCTACGACAACTACGATATAAGTGGCGATGCGCAGGCGATCCTGGCGAAAAACGCCGATTACCTGAATTCGCACCCCAATATCAAAATCGCGATTGGTGGCTACTGCGACGAGCGCGGATCGGACGAATACAACCTGGTTCTCGGCCAGAACCGAGCGCAGGCTGCAAAAACTGCGCTGATTACGGCGGGCATCGCGGCGGATCGGATCCGCGTGATCAGCTACGGCAAGGAAAAGCCATTCTGCTCCGATTCGACCGAGGAGTGCTGGCAACTGAACCGCAGAGATGGGTTCACGATCGACAAGTAAAGCAGCTGCCAGCTTCTAGCTCCTAGCTTCTAGCCTGTTTGGTGGTGTTGAAGCGCTGGCGACGAATCGAGGCGCGTGGTACGAGCGGCTTTTCGAGGAATGGGGGGGCGTCAGCGGTTAGCAGCAGGACAACGAGTTCCATCTGACGCGGCAGCCCCGCTCTCGCAGCCTGGCTGCCGTATGTTGTATTCAGGAAGTTTTTGATCGAGGAAGGGTTTTCGACATGCACAAATTAAGACCTATTCGCAATCGTCTGCTGGCGGTTGCGGTGGTGATTGTACTGATGGGCCCCGCAGCTATGCCGGCGCACGCGGTCTCAAAGGAAATGGTTGAGCTGCAAACCCAGGTACAGCAGTTGCTGGATGCGGTGCAGCGGCTGCAGTCCACGATGGATGCGCGCCTGAGCGTGTTGGAGCACCTGGCGCAGCAGACTGCCGACCAGTCGAACCAAGTGACCACGGCGGTGACCGCGCTGCAGCAGAAGATCAACGCGCAGAACGATGCGGTGAGCGGAAAAGTGGATAGCGTCTCCGGCCAGGTGCAGTCGCTGAATGATTCAGTAGACGAGCTGAAGGCGCGGATTGCCAAACTGGACAAATCGATGCAGGACCTGCAGACACAACTGCAAGCGATGCAGGCGGCGCAGGCTCAACAGCAGCAAGGCGCCACAGGGCCGGGCGCAACCGGACCGGGCGGCTCGGCGGCGCAAGGAGGGCCTGATCAAGGGCCTGGATTGCCCAGCGGAGCATCACCGGGCCCGACAGGCGGACAACAGGCCCCGCCGCTACAAGAGACTCTTCAGGCCGGGGTTCGCGATTACACTGCCGGACGGTACCAGGTAGCCCAGGGTGAATTTCAGGACGTGGTGCACTACTATCCGCTGGACGACGCGTCTGGCACAGCTCAGTTCTATCTCGGCGAGATTGCATATCAACAGAAGGACTATCCCACTGCGGTTAACGACTACAACGCGGTGCTGGAAGGATTCAGCGGCAACGCCAAGGCTTCGGCGGCGCAATTGCACAAGGGATTCGCCCTGATTGCGATGGATAAGCGGGAAGAAGGTATTCACGAGTTGCGCTCGCTCATCCAGCGGCACCCGCAGACGCCGGAGGCGAGGGCAGCGCGCGCCAAGCTGACGACGATGGAAGTGAAATAGACGAAGGCGAAGCGGTAGAAAAACAGGTTTCAGGTATCAGGTTTCAGCCACAGCGAAAAAGCCCCGCTCAGAGCGGGGCTTTTTCATTCAGGATTTCTGGGTTCGTGCTTCCCCACCCTTCCGGCAGAGAACGCCGGAAGGATGGGGCAACGTAATGGTTGCAATGACGTCGTTGCGAGAATGCGCGTTTAGCTTTTCGCGGGAGCGGTGTCGATGGGCAAGGTGCCGTCCGGGTTGGCGGGGGTGGGTGAAGCCGACGCGGCAGCACCGGCAATTGCGGCCGCTTTCGCCACGCTCTTGTAGTGGCGGACATCGGCGCCCTGAACCCAGAAGATTACGTCTTCGGCGATGTTGGTGGCATGATCGCCGACGCGCTCGAGGCTGCGGCAGATCATCAGCGCGTTCAGGGCTTGGGGTGCGAGATGGCTCTGCTCTTCCATGACTTTTGTGAGGGCGCGGAAGGCGGCGCGGTTCATCTGGTCGACGGCATCGTCCATCGTGAGGACGCCACGAGCCAGCTCCGCGTCTCCTTCGATGAAGGCCTGCAGGCTTTTGCGCACCATGTCGGCGGCCATCGAGGCCATGCGTGGAATATCGACGGGCAAGTCGACTGCTCCCAGGCGCTCCATGTGCCGGACGCGGTCGCTGATGCTTTTGGCGGCGTCGCCCACGCGCTCAAGGTCGGCATTGATTTTGATGACACTGAGAATGAAGCGCAGGTCAATGGCCATGGGCTGCTCCATAGCGAGCAGGTCAAGCGCGGCCTGGTCGATGTCGCGCTCCATGCGATTGATGGCGATCTCGCTGCGGCTGACCAGGTCGCAGATGGATAGGTCGCGAACCCGGTAAGCCTCGATGGCGCGCTGGATCGCCTGCTCGGCGAGTCCGGCCATCACCAGGAGATTTTCCTTCAGGTCTTCCAGGCTCTGTTGAAAGCGTATGCGTGTCATCCGAACCTGCCCGTGATGTAATCCTCCGTGCGCTTGTCAGAAGGATTGGTGAAGATTTTGTGGGTCGAATCGAACTCGACCATGCGGCCGTTGAGGAAGAAACCGGTCTTCTCTGCCACGCGGGCTGCCTGCTGCATATTATGCGTCACAATCACGATGGTGTACTGCGACTTTAGTTGGAAGATGAGGTCCTCAATCTTGGACGTGGAAACGGGATCGAGGGCCGAGGCTGGCTCGTCCATCAGGAGGACTTCGGGGTCGACGGCGAGGGCGCGAGCAATGCAAAGACGCTGCTGCTGGCCGCCGGAAAGGCTGGCGCCGGATTTCTTCT
>CAZVYV010000261.1:0-4883 GCA_964630985.1 uncultured Occallatibacter sp. | reverse complement strand
GTCGCCTTGCGCGGCCTCGACCTTCACGCCTTGGCCGGTCACTGTTGCGTAGCCGATGGACAATCCTTTTTCGCCGCTGAGATTGACGTTCGTGAGAACAATGTCGGTGACCGGCGCTTCTGGCAGGCCAACAATGGCACCGGCCATCAACGCGCCTGTTGCGGTGACGTTTTTGAACACAATGTTGTGAAAGTGAGGCGTGAGGCGCGTAACAGGCTGAGACACAACGTCGCCCTCCGGCAGGATGCGGGGATAGTACTCGCTGACCACGAGCGGGTTCTTCACATCCTTCATGTCAATGTCGCTGAAGACGAGATTCGAAACGTCGTTGCCGCGATCGCGATTGGCCTTGACGCGAATGCCGTTGTCGGTGCCGTCGAAGTGAATGCGTTCGGCGACAATGTTGCGCGCGCCACCTGAGATCTCGCTCCCGATGGAGAGCCCGTGCCCATGCCTAAAGGTGCAGTCGGTGATGGTGATGTCGCGGGCGGGATCGTCGCCTCCGGGCGAGTTGATAGCGCCGGATTTGATGGCGATATCGTCGTCGCCGGTGTCGGCATAGAGATGATCGATGCGAACATTCGACGATGAGAAGGGATCGACAGCGTCAGTGTTGGGCGATGGATAAGGCGCCAGAATACGGACGTTGCGGATGAGCACATCGTCGGAGTAGTAGGGAACGAGCTGCCAGAAGGGCGAGTTCTGGATGGTGACCCCTTCGACGCGGACGTGCTTGCAGTGGTCGAAGACGACGAGGCGCGGACGCGGATGCGGATTGCCCATGACGCCGGCATCGTGCAAGCCGCGCATCATGCTCCACCAGCTTTCACCCTGGCCGTCGATGGTGCCTTCGCCGGTAATGGACACATTCTCAGCGTTGGTTGCGCTGACGAGCGATTGCAGCGCAGGGAGGCGGAACTCGACCTTGGCTGGATAGTCGGCGTGATCGGGCGAGCCGAGCAGTGTCGCGCCCTTGTCGAGTTGGAGAGTGATGTTGCTCTTGAGGACGATTGGTGCGCTGAGGTAGTTGCCGGCATCGAGGCGGACCGTGCCGCCGCCCTTGGCTGCGCAGGTATCGATGGCCTTTTGAATTGCGGCCGTGTCCTTGGTGGTTCCGTCGGCTTTGGCGCCGAAGTCGCGTGGATTGCAGGCACGGGCGGCGTGAAGGGCTGTGGCTGAGGCGGCGATGAAGAGCGAGACGACAGAGGCGAGAAGCAAATGCGAGAGTGAGCTTTTCCGGTGCATGGTTCGATGGACCTCGGGCGGGCGGAATAGGTGCGTCCAACATCATAACGCCTGAGACGGCCAGTGGTCCTACCACTGAGAAACAGGGAACGAGGGAACAGCGGAGCAGGGGCCAAAGGGGCAAAAGCTGACAGCTTTCAGCGCTTAGCCATCAGATTTTGGCGCGGAGTTGGAGAGGTTGCGGGGCAGGCGGACGATGAAGCGGGTGTCACCGGGCTTGGACTGGACTTCAAGCTGTCCGGCAAACTTTTGGGTGACGATGCGATGAACGATCTCGAGGCCCAGGCCGGTGCCTGAGCCCTGCGGCTTGGTGGTGAAAAAAGGCTCGAAGATGTGAGGAAGAACATCGGCCGGAATGCCGGAGCCGTGATCGCCGACGCAGACAACGAGCCAATCGGGCTCAGACCAGGTGGAGATTTCGAGCTTTGCACCGTCGGGAGAAGCATCGACGGCGTTGTCGATCAGGTTGGTCCAAACCTGGCTGAGAGCGGAGCCGCGCGTGCGGATGGTGGAGGGAGAGGCGGCGAAACGTTTCTCAACCTGAATCTGCTTAAGGCGCAATTTGTGGCCGAGGATGGTGAGGGTGCTCTGCAGGCTGTCGTGGACGTCTAGGTCCTTGTCGGGAGTGCGCTCGTCGTAAGCAAACTTTTTGACCGCCATCACCAGCTCGGAGATACGCGAGATGCTTTCTTCGATGGCGCAAACCAGCGAGACACTGGAGACGAGTGCGCCGAACCAGTTGAGAGCGTCAGAGAATGAGGCGGGATCAAAGTGCTCCTGGGCGCAGATGATTTCCTGGTGGTCGATGCCCATGGAGACGAGGACGGGGCCGATGGTAAAGGCGTTTTCGACGCCGGCCTTGTCGAGCCACTGGCTCATGGCCTCTTCCGCGTCGGCCTGTTCGAGACTGCTCATGGCGGGAAGATTGCAACCGCGGAGAGCGTGTTCGAGGAGATCTCTCATGCACTGAAGCTGTGCGGGGGTCTTGGCCTTGCCGCTATTGCGCAGGCTGAGTTGCTGCAGGCGCATGAGATTTTCGCGAAGCTGCGTGGCGGCGCGCTTGGCGGCGGCGCCGGGATTGTTGAGCTCGTGCATGAGGCCGGCGGCGAGCGTCCCGAGTGAGACGAGCTTTTCGCGGTGCAATGCTTCAACCTGATAGGCCTGAAGGCGCTGGGCGCTGTCGGCGAGGACGGTTTTGCGGACGACGGGGCAGCAGGCAAGTAGCGACCAGAAGTCCTGCTCGGAGAAGCGGACGAGCACGGAATCCTGCGATGCTGAGATGCGGAATGGCGATAAGCCCCGGCCGGTGAGGAGGGGCACTTCGCCGAATGCTTCGCCGTCGTGCACGATTCCGACCAGAGTTGAGGTGCCGTCGGTTTCAGGGCGCTTGGCGTAGACCTCGCCGTGGAGCAGGAGCCAGTAGTAGAGCCACGGCTGGTTGGGCTCGACGAGCACCGCGCCGGCTTTGGCAGTAACGCGCTCGATATGGTCTACGCCGGTAATGGCGTCGAAGGGCGTGGAAGCGAAGACGCGCGATTGTGGAAGCACGGCGGCAAGATCCTTTAATTGGATCGTCTCGACGCGGATGGGTTGTACGCCTTCGTTCATCTTGCTCATTGCACTCAACCAAGAATCAAGCAGGGCCTAAAACCCTGCCAGATACTGGTGCATAAACTGCACCGCGATGGAACCCTCGCCTACCGCGGAGGCGACACGCTTGACGGAGCCGGAGCGGACATCTCCTGCGACAAATACTCCGGGAACGCTGCTCTCGAGCAGGAACGGTTCGCGCTTTTCGTTCCAAACTTCGGGTAGCTTACCGTCGTTACGCAAATCAGGCCCAGCCAAGATAAACCCTTTTCCGTCACGCATGATGCACGGCGGCAACCACGCGGTGACGGGCGCGGCACCGATAAAGACGAACAGCGAGGACGCGGGCACTTGAGTTTCACCTGACGAGTTGCGCAGTTTCAGCTCGGTGAGATGATCGTCCCCTATCGCCTCACCGATCTGGGTGCGCGCCTCAACCACAATATTGGATGTGCGAGCGATCTCATCGATCAAGTATTTCGACATGGTGGCGGAAAGTCCCTCTCCGCGCACCAGCATGGTTACTTTGGTGGCATATTTGGCGAAGTGGAGCGCTGCCTGGCCGGCGGAGTTGGCTCCGCCGACGATAAAGACATCTTCGTCCTTGCACGCCAGCGCCTCGACGAGCGCTGCTCCGTAGTAGATGCCGCGCCCAGTGAGGCGGTCGGCGCCGGGAATATCGAGCTTGCGGTACTGAACGCCGGGAGCGAGAAGGACACAATGGCTGGAGACCTCGCGGCCATCGGCAAGCTGGAGAAAGCGGTATTGGCCGTCGACGCGCATGCCGGTGGCGCGCTGTGTGACAAATTCAGCGCCGAAGCGAGAGGCCTGGGCGTAGGCGCGGCGGCCGAGGTCAGCGCCGGTGACGCCAGAAGGAAAGCCGAGATAGTTCTCGATGCGAGAACTGGAACCGGCTTGCCCACCGGGAGCTTCAGGCTCGATGACAACGGTGCGGAGGCCTTCACTGGCGCCATAAACGGCGGCGGCGAGACCGGCAGGGCCGGCGCCGACGACGACGATGTCATAGAAATCCTGCGCGGCCTGAACTCGGAGGCCGACGCGACCGGCCAGAGTCTCGAGATCGGGGTCGACGAGGACGGCACCGTCGGATAAGAGGACCACGGGGAGTTTTTCCGGATCGAGCCCACGGTCCTTGAGGAGCGTAAGCGCTTCATCGCCGACGGAGACATCGATCCAGCGGTATGGAACGTGATTGCGAGAGAGGAAGTTGCGCAGGCGGTGATCGTTGAGCGACCAGCGATAGCCGATGACGCGCAGGCCCTCAAACGGCGGGCGGAAGCTGGCCTGCCAGTCGTCGAGGAGGTCGGTGACGACGGGGTAGAGCTTCTCCTCGGGCGGGTCCCAGGGCTTGTTCAGGTAGTAGTGGATACGAGCGGAGTTGATGGCGCGGATGGCGGCTTCCGTGTCGGCATAAGCAGTGAGAAGGATCCGGCGCGCGTCGGGGTAGATGAGACGGGCGCTCTCGAGCATCTCGACGCCGCTCATTCCCGGCATCCGCTGGTCGCTGATGATCAAAGCGACGGGCTCGTCGCGGGTCTTGAGCTGGGCCAGGGTGTCAAGGGCGGCGGGGCCGCTGGCGGCGCGCATGACGCGATACGTAGCGCCGTATTGGCGGCGCAGGTCCTGGACGACGGCTTCCAGCACGCTTACGTCGTCGTCAACCGCGAGGAGGATGGGCCTTGCCATAAAAAGAGTGTAGAGCCTCCTGGGTCCCAATTTAGTTAATGGTCTCCAGGACCCCGCCAAAGGGTTTTTGATACCCTATTTTGACCTGAAGGCTGTAATCTCAGACATAGCCGGGCGAGTACCCGTGGCAGGGGACCAGCAATTAGAGGGGACCGGTGTTGCGAAAAGGGCCCGCGAGGGCCAGGATTGTAGCAATCAGAGACATTGCCAAGACTTTGGTGATGGTGCCGATAGGGACGAATGTGGGCGGAGTTTCTCCCAAGAGGCACGGGGTAAACAGGAAACGCAATGAACAAGATCATACTGGCTGATTCGCAGGCGATCTTCCGAGCCGGCACCGC
>CAZVYV010000260.1:0-4888 GCA_964630985.1 uncultured Occallatibacter sp. | reverse complement strand
TCTCGTAGATCAGGACGTACGGATCTTCGAGAATCACTTCCAGCCGCTCGGCGTCGGTTACGAAGTACGGGCTCAAGTAACCGCGGTCGAACTGCATTCCGTCCACGGTCTCCAGGCCGGTGTGCATGGTCTTCGACTCTTCGATCGTGATCACGCCATCCTTGCCAACCACCTTCACAGCTTCGGCAATAATCGCGCCAATCTCTTCGTCGCCGTTGGCTGAGATCGCGCCCACCTGGGCTACCGATCCCTCGTTCACCGGCTTCGACAGCTTGCTCAGCGCGCCATCCTGGTTCCACTTGCCATCCTTGTCGCGCGTGCCGTTGATTACGGTAACGGCTTTCTCGATGCCGCGCTTCAGGGCTGTCGGATTCGCGCCTGCCGCCACCGTCTTCACGCCTTCGCGGAAGATCGATTGCGCCAACACTGTTGCCGTCGTCGTGCCGTCGCCGGCCACGTCGCTGGTCTTTGAAGCAACCTCGCGCACCAGTTGCGCGCCCACGTTCTCCAGCGGGTCCTTCAGGTCGATCTCTTTGGCCACCGTCACGCCGTCCTTGGTGATGGTGGGCGAACCGAACTTCTTCTCGATTACAACGTTCCGGCCCTTGGGGCCGAGCGTCGCCTTGACGGCGTCCGCGAGCGTGTTCACGCCGCGCAGGATCGCCTGACGGGAATCTTCACCGTGCAAAATCTGCTTTGCCATTTTTGTTTCTCTCCTAATTCAGCTCTTAGCTTCTAGCTTTTAGCTATTAGCTAAAGCCTTCGTTGTAAGGTTCAGATCCATTCCGCCTGCCGTAGCTAAAAGCTAAGAGCTATTAGCTAAAAGCTCGGAGCCTACTTCTTGACGATGCCGAGGACTTCTTCCTCGCGCATAATCAAAAACTCCTCGCCGTCGATCTTGATCTCGGTGCCGGAGTACTTGCCGAAGAGGATCTTGTCGCCCGACTTCACGTCCAGGGGAAATACCTTGCCCTCATCGTTGGACTTGCCCTTGCCCACGGCGATCACTTCGCCTTCCTGGGGCTTCTCTTTGGCGCTGTCGGGGATGATGATGCCCCCGCGAACGGTTTCGCCCTCTTCCAGGCGGCGGACGAGGATGCGATCATGAAGCGGTGTAAACGTCGTCGCTACGGATGTCGATGCCATTGTGTTGCTTCTCCTTGGTTGTCCATTCAAGATTTGCGGACCGAGCAATGCCCAGCCGCGGGGTTGGGGATTATTACTCCAGAAAAAACCTCGGAATTGTGCTCTCGGCTCCACTTTCCAGAGCGTTCGAGCAGGTTGAGTAGATCTGCAAGCCGTGTGCTAGCACTCTCACCTTCCAATTGCTAACGATAGGCAAGTGCTATCCAATTTGTCAAGAGGCTTTTGATAAAGTTGAGCGTAATTCGCTCATGTATTCATGCTTTTCTGTTGGCAGGTCCGAAACGGGACGTTTGGGGCAGTACTGTATGAGCGGCTGCGGCGATTCGTCCGGCGAACCTGGTGGCCCGGCCTGCAACCCTTTTCGTAAGGCACGGCATGGACTCGCTCGCGCCCTATACGACGCTATAGAATAGCTTTCATGCTTTTCCGTTCCCAGCTTCGTTTCAGTATTGTCACGGCCTCGCTTGGCCTAGTCCTCATTTCGCTCTCTGCTGGCGCACAGTCTACCAATCGCGGTCGCAAGTACAAGGCGCCCCTGTCTACTGCGCGCATTGAGGTCACCGTCCTGCGCGACGTGAATGGCAAGCCCATCGAGAATGCCGCAGTCGTCTTCCACCCCATCGCGGGCGAGGTGAGCAAGGGCAACATGGAGCTGAAGACCAACGAAGATGGCAAGACCATCATCGATGTGCTGCCCATGGGCGACACGGTGCGGCTACAGATCATTGCCAAAGGCTTCCAGACCTATGGAGAAGACTTCAAGGTCGACAAGGCCGAGATGGCGCTTGAGATCCGCTTGAAGCGGCCCGGCGAGCAATACTCCATCTACAAGGATCACGGCCAATCGAATGACGCCGGGAAGAATCCGCATAGCGAGAAGCAAACAGATCCGGCTTCTGGAGCAGGGAAGGACGACAGCAAGACCGGCGCTTCCTCGGATGCACCCGCCAATCCAGACTCAAAAGACAAGCCCGCCGCCCAACCCGATTCACAGCCAAGCCAATCTCAGCCGCCGAAGTAAAGCTGTGCACGCGCTAGTTGTGCGACTTTCCGAATTCGGTTTTGTATCAGGGCACGACTTCAGTCGTGCCGAAAGAGGGCCAGAAAACAACGGCTTTAGCCCCTGTGGGGTGCAATTCAGCCTGCTGGGCATTTCTTGAAATGCGCCGAATGTTGTCATTCTCTACCTGTTCGGAACACTTCTTGGGAAGTTACGGCGCAGGATTTTTAAAGAGTGAGCTGGCTAGGCGCAGGTTCAAGCCTGCGCCTTTGTAAACAAGGTCATGTCAACCCAACCACTCCTCGGCAAATCGGCATTGGTCACCGGTGGCGCGCGACGCGTAGGCCGCGGAATTGCTCTTGCCCTGGCTCAGGCCGGGTCGGACGTGGCCATCACCTTCCGCAGCTCCCGCGCAGAAGCCGCTGAAACCGCTCGCGAGATCGAGAGCCTCGGCCGCCGCGCGCTCGCTCTCGAATGCGATGTGCGTTCCGAGGTCTCGGTACGCGCTGCCGTCGCAGCCACCGTTGGCCATTTCGCTCGGCTCGATCTCGTCGTCAGCAACGCCGCAGTCTTTGAATCTGCGTCGCTCGAATCGCTCACTCTCGGTCAGTGGGACGCTGTCTTCGAGACCAATGCGCGCGGACCTTTTCTTGTTGCCCGCGAGGCGCTCGTTTATCTGCGCCAGGCCGAGGGCCGCATCATCAATATTGGTTCGCTTGGGGGCATCAAAGCCTGGGCGAGTCACGCGCACTACTGCGGATCGAAGGCTGCGGTCCACATGCTCACTCAATCCATGGCGAAAGCTTTTGCTCCTGAGGTCAGTGTCAACTGCGTCGCTCCTGGTTGGATCGAACTCGAAGGAAGCGATGCCAGCCAGGCCGCGCACTTTGCCCTCAAGACTCCTATGCGGCGCAACGGGAGCGTCGAAGACGTGGCTCAAGCGGTCCTATTCTTTGCCGCGGGGCCGCACTTCATCACCGGCCAGATCTTGACCGTCGATGGCGGGCTGGGGCTCTAAAAGTAACCCAGTCAGAGCCGGTAGATCTGGAAGATTATCGATGAGGGCTGCCGCCTACTGCTTCTCTGCCTTAATGTTTGCACCTGTGATAATCTTCGCTTCTGATTTCGTGCCCACTGGTTCAGCCTTGAGCTCCTCATTGCCCGTGAATCTGGCGGAGGAAGCCAGTGCATAGATACTGAATTGCTCGCCGTTTCCGGCAACAGCGGTTTCGAATCGAGCGACGCCTTCCCATTCGCTCTTACCTTTGTCAACGGGGCCAATACGATTCGCAGCAGGCTGGACGAACCAGTAGGGGGAGTTCAATGGCTTGACGACGAGGTAGACGTTATCCTTCCAATGCGTGACCGTTCCCTTGACTTGGACTTGATACGAGGTCTCGCCATCAGGTTGGGCTTCAGGGGCAGCCGTCTCGATCTCTGTCACAGTCAGACCGACTTCGGGCTTCGGGCTCCCAAAGAATAGCGCCGCAAAGACCAGTGCAGCAACGCCAAATGTAAGAACGACCCAGGAGGTCTTCCCGAGCTTGGGCCAGCCTCTTTGCTTCCGGATCATTCCAATGAGAAGAGGGACAAGTACTCCGGTAAGAACCGAGCCAACCACATTCAATAAAAAGCCGGGCAGGTTTGAATCATCCATGGAGAACCTCACCTTTCTCTCCGTAGAGTCTTCGGATCAATCGTCCGCATGCGCCATCAACTGTGTTGCAGTTGCGATGCGCATAAGAACGTAGCGTACAGGCGGTGATATGGCTTCAAAAGGTTCCTCGCCCTCGGCGAAGCCATCATACACTTATCGCGCGAAGAGGCGCTTCAGGAAGCCTGACCTTGCTGATTTGGGTGTCTCATGGCCAGGTTCATTGGGCTCGGTCTTGCGGGGCACGGCGGCGTGCCGCTTGGCGTGAAACTTCAGCGGCACGCGCTCCCAAAGCCCTACCGCCTCGGGCTGTTGGGGCCACGGTGCTCCTTCCACGGCGACTTGCGGATTGGTAACACACAGCCTTCGCGCTGTCTCTTCGCCGGCACGCTTGGCCACGTAGTTATAGGCCTTCTTCAAATGCGGCGCCCGCCATTGGGTGTTGTGCGCGTCGGTGGACAGAAAGTGAATCCAGTTGCGCCCCAGCAGTTCATTGGAGAAGGTCTCGGCCATCTTCCCAAATCGCCCATACAAAGAACCGGCTGTCACCTGGATCAGGCTCCCCTTGCGAACCCATTCCGCTAGTATTTCGGGCTGTAGCAGCACCGCCGGACACCGTTCCGGATGGGTGATGACAAGCGTATATCCGGCCGTTTGCAGCATCTGCATGGCATCGTTGAGCTGCGGCGGAATCGCAGAATTAGGGAATTCGATAAGCAGGTAGCCTTTGCCGTTGATCGAGTAGCGCAGGGGGTTGGCTATCGCCTCGTATACGTTTTCCGCGTTCATATGGAAGTCGCATCCCAGGCTTAGTTCGATCTGGCCATTCAGGTGCCCGCGCAACTCCTGGTAGCGTTCATTGATAAGCGCGGCATCATAGGGATAGCGTTTGCTGGCGTGCGGGGTGCAGACAATATGGGTGATGCCGTCCGCTACGGCCTCGTGGGCCATAGCGAGTGAGGTGTCAAGATCGGGCGATCCGTCGTCCACACCGTAGATGAAGTGGTTGTGGATATCAATCATGCCGTGCCAGCTTCCATCTCCACCGCAGAAACTTTAATGGGTTGCCAGCGCCTCAATCATCGAGG
>CAZVYV010000259.1:0-4909 GCA_964630985.1 uncultured Occallatibacter sp. | reverse complement strand
TTCGAATTTGATTTGAAGGTGGAGCTGCCCCGATCAATGAGGATGGCATCGTGAGCCAGTCCAGTTTTGATGTCGCCATTCTCGGCGCGGGCGCAGCAGGCCTTATGGCCGCGATTGAAGCGGGCCGCCGCGGACGCCGCGTCGTGGTGCTGGAGCGCGCGGAGCGGCCGGGCAAGAAGATCCTGATCTCGGGAGGGGGCCGGTGCAATTTCACCAACCTGCACGCCGGTCCGGACAACTTCCTCTCTGCCAACCCCCACTTTGCGAAATCGGCGCTGGCTCGCTATACGCCCGTGGATTTCATTCGCCTCGTCGAGAAGCATGGCATCGCTTACCACGAAAAAACGCTGGGCCAGCTTTTTTGCGACGGATCGGCGCAGCAAATTGTCGATTTGTTCATGAACGAATGTGCCGATGCCGGCGTGCGCGTGCTTCTCTCCGCCGTCGTGAGCGAGGTGCACCGCGACGACTCTTCGGGAGCGTTCAGCATCTTCGCCGGAAAAGACGTGTTCACTGCGCGCGCCCTCATCGTCGCCACGGGAGGCCTGTCGATTCCGAAAATGGGCGCGACGGGATTCGGCTACGATGTCGCACGCCGGTTTTCGATTCCCATCGAGCCCTGCCGAGCGGCGCTGGTTCCGCTCACGCTCACCGGCGCCGAACATGCGCATTTCGCTCCGCTCACCGGCGTTTCTGCACCGGTCAAAGTGACCTGCGGCAAGCGCGGCTTCACAGAGAAAATGCTGTTTACGCATCGCGGGCTGAGCGGTCCGGCCATCCTGCAAATCTCGTCTTATTGGAAAAAGCCCGAAGCGATCCACATTGACTGGGCACCAGGCCAGCAGTTGCTCGAGCCCCTGCGCGCCAGGAACGCGACCCGCGATTCAGCCGCGGCGAAGGCAGCGCTGCGAGCACACTTGCCGGCTCGGTTAGCCGACCGGCTGATTGAGGTTGCGACGCCGGAGGGCTGGACGAATCACGCGCTGGATGAGTTGGAGCGTCGGCTGCATTCATTTGCATTGAAGCCCAGCGGAACAGAAGGATATGAAAAGGCAGAAGTAACTGCGGGTGGGGTGAGCACGAGCGCGCTTTCGGCCCAAACCATGGAGTGTCGCAGTGTGCCCGGGCTCTACTTCATCGGAGAGGTGGTCGACGTCACGGGCCACCTTGGTGGATTCAACTTCCAGTGGGCGTGGGCGTCGGGCGCGGCAGCAGGCCGCGCCGTCTAGCAGACTTGTGGCAGCGTTTGTCACGGCGCCTTGGTTTGGGACTAAGTTGGACTTAGGTGAACAGAGGCAGTGGGGCAGCGAGCGTTTAGCTTTTGCTGCAGCACGGGCAGGTCGGCGGTATGGCCGTCCGGAATGGCGACCCGCTGCGTGATCTGCGTTGACGAGCTTCCGTTGAACGATTCAAAAATCAACATCAGCCGGGCCGGTTGATCCATCGCGGCAGTGGCTTTCAGCAGATATCTTCCCGAGAGAATCCACGGCATGTATGTTCCATTCGAGAACACGCCCTCGTCACCGAACCATGACTCTGGCGCTGCAACAAGCAGCCGCCGATAGCGCCGATCGAAGTTGGTGCGCTTGAACCAATACGCCACCAGAACGAGCAGGATGACAAAGCCCGTCAAACCGCCCACGATGATCGCGTTTTCCTCAAGGCCCGCGCCGGTAAACAAAGTGCCCAAAGCAAAAAGGCCGCCGCACAACACGATAAAGCCCGAAACTCCCTTCCAAGTCCAGGGGCCTTCCTGGGCTTTTTCCCACGCGCGTTGGTTCTCCGCCCATTGCGCCCATTTCTCCGGCGTGTATTGCCAGTGCGCCCAAGGATTCGCGATGACTGCGGACATGCCGCGATCATTTCGCCTTGCCATCATGTAAGCGATCGAAAGCATCGGGCTGCACGCGACCAGCACAAATCCACCCAGCCCTATCGGCAGCCATTGCCAGGTGGATGGAAGCAGCAAGGCTGCAATTGCATTGATGAGCAAGAAGGCCCCGAGACGCCAGAGCCAGCGGTAGATCTTGTGCCGATTGAAGCTGACCAGCCTGGCCGTCGGAGGCAGTGCGGCAACATGCGCGTCGGTGATGCGGACGATAAAGACACTGGCTCCGCACGCAATCGCTATCACGGCCACGAGACTGGCAATTACCTCTGCAACCGGTGATCGGCTTAGCGAGCTGTTCATGATCGCATAGGTCGAACCCGCAACAACCGCGACGATCAGCAGAAAACTGCCGACCAGTTTCGCGGTTGTCTTGATGGAATAGAGCGGGCTCTTCCGCCAGGCGCTGAATGCGCCGGCGATCGTGAGAAAGCAGAAAATCAGAAGAGCTATTTGCATTCGGTGTGTACAGCCTGGAATGTTTCGCGATCAGGCTTCTTGAATAGCAAGACCCGCGCGCTCGGCAATCAGGCGAGCAACTTTCCTGGGCCGGAAAAACGTGTAGGACGAGAATATCGCTTCGCTTCCGTTTTTCCCCAGGACATAGTAGTTTTGTGCGTTGCCTACACGCTTGTGCTTGATTGCGGCGATCTGATCCCAGGCAAGAAACAGGTCGGAAGGTTTCTTTTTCGTGCCCAGGTTGAAGTTCGCCCCCCTCGAATCCAGTACGACTTTATAAACTGCCATGCCGCGGGCCAGCTTCCAAAGCCAAGGGCAACCATAACCGAATGCCAATGCGCCGAAACCCCACCAGAAGGCGTTATACAGATTCCCGGCGTTGAAGCCACCGCCCGAGGAAAAAACGGAAAACACCATGAGCACCATGCAAACCGCGAAAAAAGCGGAGACGATACTGCCGATCATCGTCACTCCAATGCCGAACCGGCTGTTGTGCAACGTCATCGGGATGGCGCGATTGTTCTCGATTTGGGAGGTGATGCCTGCTCCCGGCCCTGACGCTGGAAACCCTTGTGTACCCATGTCCAATCTCCTCGGTTGATTGATTATGGACTATCCGCCTTGCCACCGCCGTTACTTCCCGCGGGTCGCTCGCACATCATAAGAACAGTTAGAATTGCTGTCTGGTTCATGCCGGAAAGGAACGAAGCCCGTGACCCGCCCCGAAACGATTCTCGATCAGTTCAGCCTCAAGGGAAGATCTGCCCTGGTCACAGGCTCGTCTCGCGGATTGGGCGCGGCCATCGCGGTTGCCTTCGCCGAGGCCGGCGCCAATGTTGCCGTGCACGGATCCAGCTCTGCTCCCACAGCCACAGAGCAAAAGCTGCTTGCTCTCGGAGTCAAATCGGCAGCTCTCGTTGGCGACGTCGGCGATGCCGCAGTTTGCGCGCGCCTCGTCGACGAAACGGTTCAGCATTTTGGAACCATCGACATCCTGGTCAACAACGCCGGCATCATTCGCCGCTCGCCCGCCGCCGACCATTCTGAAGACGACTGGAAAGCGGTCATCGACGTCGATCTCAGCAGCGTTTTTCGCTTCACCCAGAATGCAGGTCGCCATATGCTCAAGCGCGGCTCGGGAAAAATCATCAACATTGCCTCGCTGCTCACTTTTCAGGGCGGGGTTTTTGTGCCCTCCTACGCGGCAGCCAAAGGCGGCGTCGGCCAGCTCACCAAAGCCTTCGCCAACGAATGGGCATCGAAGGGCATCAACGTGAACGCCATCGCGCCGGGCTACATGGACACAGACAATACTGAGGCGCTGCGCAACAATCCCGAGCGCGCACGACAGATCCTGGAGCGCATTCCCGCCGGCCACTGGGGCAAGCCTCAAGACCTCGCCGGAGCTGCTGTCTTTCTTGCCTCCGCTGCCAGCAACTACGTCCATGGCCACATTCTGGTTGTGGACGGAGGCTGGCTCAACCGGTGATCCTATTCCTGACGGCTCCCCGTGCGCCCCACGGCGGCCCATGAGACAGAATCGATGAGCAATCCCGGAGTCATCTACACGGCAACGAACGCCACCACACCCACCACGCCCGAACCGGGCATGGTCCGCCAGGTTCTTGCGTACAACCCGCACCTCATGCTCGTGCGTCACACCTTTGATAAGGACTGGAAGGGCGCGCGCCACAGCCATCCCCATCATCAGATGGTCTATGTTGTTCGCGGCCATATCCGCTTTCAGGCCCAGGGCAAGAGCTGGGAGATGCGCGCAGGCGATAGTATCGTTGTCGATGGGGGCGTCGAGCACGAGGCCTCCGCGATCGAGCCTTCCGAAGTTCTCGACGTCTTCACCCCCTACCGCCAGGAATACGCTTAACTTTCCGCTGTTCCACTGATTAAGTCTTTGCCTTGCATTCGCCCTCACTGGGCTTTGGAGGTTTTTTTGAAGATTTCGTCCCGATTCTTCGTGCTGTTCTTGCTCGCGCTCGTTTGCGTCTGCTCCGCGACTTCCACGGCGCAGCCGCCTCCGCCCAATCAGGGCATCGTCGGCATCGCGCATATTGCTTTTCGCGTCAGCGACCTCGATCGCGAGGTTGCCTTCCTCGGCAAGCTGGGCTACCAACAATCCTTCGCCATGACCAACGCCGGCAAAACCACAGAGGCCTTCATCAAGATCAACGATCACGAATTCATCGAGCTGTACCCACGGACCGATCCCGAACAGCCTCTCGGCTGGATGCATGTTTGTTACGAAGCTGGCGACCTCAATGTCCTTCAGCACTACTACGCGACCGAAGGCCTCAATCCCGCGCCCGTGCGCAAGGGGGCTGCCGGAAACCTGATCTCCTCGATCAACGATCCCGATAACCGAGTCACCGAATTCACGCAGTACATGCCTGGTTCGCGCCACACGCTCGACATTGGCCAGCACCTGGGCGCAGGCCGCATCTCCACCGAGTTAATGGGAATCGATTTGCCGGTGAGAGAAGGCGCCGCGATGAAGGAGTTCTACACCGACCTCGGCTTCGAAGCGGAAGATACCAATGGAAACGTGCG
>CAZVYV010000258.1:0-4916 GCA_964630985.1 uncultured Occallatibacter sp. | reverse complement strand
CCTTGCCTTTGCTGTTGTTGCCATCGACAAAGAAGATGTTGCCCCACGGATCGAGTTCGAACGCGCCAACTGGATTGGCGTCGGAGTAAATGAGCTTTGGGGTCGCTGACGAACTGGCGATGCAGGCCACGGTGCATTCAAAGATCGAGTTGGGGGTTGTGGTGGGGAGAGTGTTGGTCTCGAAAAAGAAATTCCCCTGTCCATCGAAGGCGACGCCGGCGTAGCCCTGGCCGCCGAGGGTGCCCAGGAATGTCGAAATGGCAGGCGCGAAGATGCAAGGCGCCGTGTCCTGATTACCACCAAGGCAGTTGGCGGTTGGTGCCGTTGTCCAGCCGACATACTGGCCTGTCGCGGAGTTGTAAGGGACCTTGTAGACGTTGGCGTTGTAATTGCCGCCAAAATACAGATTGCCATAGCTGTCGAGCGCAGCGTTCGAGGCGCCGATACCAGAGGCTAGCGTGGTATCTACCCCCGCTGGCGTGATCTGAAGGAGGTTGGATGTATATCCATCGCCGACGAGGACATTTCCGTTGACGCCGATGACAAATGTTCCGCCGACGGGCTCCTGGGAACCGTCCCAACCGCCGCCGGTCAGCGCGCCTAACTGTACAGGCGTGCCGGAGATCACGATGGGCGGTTTCTGCGCGTGCGCAGGTACACCAAGGCAAAGGGCCAGCAGCGCGAGCAGGGCCACCCATGTTCCTGCTGCGAGGGACCGCACTGGACTCGTCAATCCGTTCAAAGTAGTTTGCATTCCTTCTCCTCCGATCTGTTTCCATCCCCGAACCGGGGAATCGGTGACGGTCCGGTTTGTCCCGTATCGTCCTCTGCCAAGATCAAGCTTTCGTCATGCTCGGTACTAAACTTCTTCCCCGGTTCTCAACAATTCCCAACCGGGAGTCACAACTCGCTTCCATCGGTTCGGCAATGACTGCCCCTAAAACTCCGGCACCATTCGAGCTTTCACTTCTCGTGATGCTTTCGCGTTTCGAGGCCCGTCCTGATTTTCCGTTCCGATGCAAGGCCCATTCGATCTCACAAACGATTCGGCCGCGAAGGCCGATTGATCTGTCTCCGTATCGACCCGCGAGAAGCAGGGTGAATACACGCAGGAAAAAGAGTCCTGGAAAACCGCCGGGAACATCCGGCGCTTCTCCACACACAGGACAGGTACGCAAGGTTATCTGGAACTGCGTGCGGATTATCCTACAAATTTGGTAACGGTACACCGTACTCGACAAAATTTGCCATTGTCAAGTGAAAAACGTTTGAGTACAGCGAACTAGGGAGGTGGAAAAAATGAGGTTATGCAGCCCGGCGGAGGTTCGCCTGAAGGCGGAGAACCTATCTTCGCCCACTGACGATGGAAGCTAAGGAGTGGCCGGTTGGGATTTCGACCGACACGGCCAAGACACGCCAGCGTAGGCCCGGAACCAAAATTCATGATACCGTTATCTGTGCCTGCCGACCCGGGGACATAGCCGAGTGCTTTTGGCGGGGGATTCCTGCTTCGCGGCCCACGCTCCCGCCCGGTTTCGAGCATCGACTGCGCCGGTCGGAGATCTGGCCCGACAGAGGACATATAGGCTGGACGCCGAAAGAGAATGCGGCGATAGAGAAAAGAGGCTGGGTCATGAAGACGATGAGGCGGCAGGCGGCCATTTGGCTCGGTATTCTGGCGAGTTGTTGGGCGGCGGGGTGCGGGGGGAGCAGTGGGGGAGGCACAACCTCAAAAACCACACCGACTGTGACGGCATGGCCGACGGCGAGCGCGATCACTTACGGCCAGACGCTGGCTTCGTCGACACTGACCGGCGGCTCGGCGTCGGTATCCGGCACTTTCTCCTGGGCTACGTCCACAACGGCCCCTGGTGCAGGGACGCCCAGCGAGGGCGTGACCTTCACGCCTTCAGACAAGACGGACTACAACACGGTGGCGGGCTCGGTCGGCGTGATCGTGAACAAGGCGACGCCGACAGTATCTGCATGGCCCACGGCGAGCGCGATTTCGTACGGCCAAACACTGGCTTCGTCGACACTGAGCGGCGGCACGGCATCGGTACCCGGCGTCTTCTCCTGGACGACATCCGCGACGGCGCCAGCGACGGGGACGACAAGCGAAGCAGTGACCTTTACCGCTTCGGACGCGATTGACTACAACACCGTGGCCGGCTCTGCCAGCGTGACGGCAAACAAGGCGACACCCACGGTCTCGGCATGGCCAACGGCGAGCGCAATCACCTACGGCCAGACGCTGGCCGCTTCAATACTGACCGGTGGCACAGCCTCGGTGCCCGGTGCGTTTGCGTGGACGACTCCCACGATCCTACCCAGTGGTGGGACACCCGGTGAAAGCGTGACCTTCACGCCGACTGACACCACCGACTACAACACGGCGACCGGCTCCGTGGTGGTGACAGTGAACGCGGACACTCCCACAGTGACGGTAACTCCGGGTTCTTCGAGCATCCCGGTCACAAGTCCACTTTCTGTGACCATCGCCGTGAGCGGCGGAGCGGGAGCCGCGACCCCGACTGGCTCGGTGACGTTGAGCGGTGCGGGCTATACATCCTCGGCGACATCGCTGACAAACGGCAGCGCCCAGTTCAATATTCCAGCGAGCACGCTGACCACGGGCGCCGATACGCTCACTGGGAGCTACACTCCTGACGCAACGAGCAATACGTCATATAAAGGCGCAACTGGAACCGGACAAGTGACAGTGAATCCCGCCGTGGCTTATACGCTGACGGTGGATTCCGCCGCGCCATCGAGCGGCATTGCGATTTCTCCCGTCTCCCCCGTTGACAACAACGGTGCAAGCTCGGGAACAACGCCCTTCACGCGCACCTACTATTCCGGCACTCAAGTCACACTGAGCGCGCCGCTCTCCGATAACAGCTATTCCTTCGTTTCCTGGAGCGGATGCGCGTCAACAAGCGGGTCTGGCGGAATCAATTGCAGCGTAACAATGAGCAGCAACACCGTTGTAACGGCGAACTACAACCAGGCCGGAATCTCATCGATAACGGTGACGCCCAGCGCCACAACGATCGGCGTGCAGCAGCAGTTCACGGCCACGGTGCACGGCACTGGTAACTATTCGAGCGGCGTGACCTGGTCGCTAGCCTGTTCCTCATGCGGCAGTTTGAGTCCTGGCACGCTGAGTGCGAGCGGCCTCTACAACACGCCGTATCCGGCGCCAGCATCCGTAACAATTACGGCCACCAGCACCATGACAGGGTTCACAAATGTGAGCGGCAGCGCGACTGTCACGTTGAACCCTCCGGCGACAGCAACCGGCCCGGCGCTGACAGTCGACGTTGGCACGCCCGGCAACAGCAGCGAAAACCCGCACACCATCAGCCCGTATGTGTACGGGATGAACGGGTATGTTCTTGATTCAACGTCGGAGAAGATCGCCAACCCCGGCCTTGTCCGATGGGGCGGCGATGCCACGTCCCGGTACAATTACCAGAACAACATGACCAACTCCGCTTCCGACTACTACTTCGAGAACTTCTCGGGGGAGGGGAGCATGTTTCCGAACGCGAGCTCGAGTTCCAATTTCCCGCAGTTCTTCCAGGGCGTGGACAACGTTGGATCGGCGGCGTTGGGGACAGTTCCAGTGCTCGGATGGGTGGCCAATAGTACGCAATACGCATGCAGCTTTACGCAATCGCAGTTTCCTGGCCAGGAGTCGTTCGAAAGCGGCTGCGGTAACGGGATTCTGACGGGCGGTACTGACCTGAACGGGAACAGCGGTTCCTCGCCCAGCCAGATTCCAAATATTACGAGCCTTTCCGAGCCGGCGCCAAGCATCTTGAGCGCGCCAGCACCTGGGTCGGTCACGAGCACCTGGGCCGATGGGACGTGGTCAGGCGGATGGGTGAACTCTCTGGTGACAAATCCAAGCTATGGCAATGGCGCCAGTGGCAAGGGAGTGGCCATCTGGGATCTGGACAACGAGCCAACATGGTGGGACGCCGTGCATCGCGACGTGCACCCCGTCGCCTTTACTTACGACGAGGTGACGAACGGAGGCATTGGCACTGCGCTGGCCATCAAGACTGCCGATCCAACGGCTCTGGTCAGCGGCCCTGTCATCGACTATTGGGAGGCTTACTTCTACTCCAAGAAGGATATCGAAAGCGGGTGGAGCTCGGGTTCGCCTTGTTACCAGCCGTGGAGCAACCCGATCGATCGCGAGGCACATGGTGGCGTGCCCATGATCGAGTACTACCTGAAGCAATTCAACAGTTATTCGCAGCAGTACGGCATCCGGCTACTCGATTACGTCGATATTCACGGGTATTTTGCGCCCGATTACCCCGCCGGCGGAAACTCCGTGGCCTTTACAACTGCCGGGGATAGCCAGGAGCAGCAGGCGCGCATGAATTCGACGCGCGTCTTCTGGGATCCAACCTACACCGACCCGAACGACCCGCAGCCAAACTACATCACCGACCCGAGTTACACGACAAGCTGTTCGCCACCTCCGCAGGCCCCGCAATTGATCCCGATGCTGCAGAAATGGGTCGCGAACGACTACCCCGGGACCAAGACGGCGATCGACGAGTACAACTTCGGCGGCCTTGAATCGATTAACGGCGCGGTAGTGCAGGCGGACATTCTGGGGATCTTCGGGCGGCAAGGGCTGGACATGGGCGCTTTCTGGCCGACGACAAACTATAACCAACAAGGCCCGGGAAACTACGCTTTTGCGATGTACCGCAACTACGACGGGAACGACTCTACGTTTGGCAACACGTATCTGTACGCAACGAGCACGGGATCCAGCGGCGATGGCGAGGGGCAGTTGTCGGTTTACGGCGGCCAGAGGACCTCGGACGATTCCATTACCGTGATGGTGATCAACAAGACTTACGGCTCGCTGACTTCGACGATCAGTTTGG
>CAZVYV010000257.1:1408-4917 GCA_964630985.1 uncultured Occallatibacter sp. | reverse complement strand
CGCCGTAAATCGTCAGCGGCTCGCCGCGCAGCGCCTGCATCATAAAGTTCGAAATCACCCGGCCATCGCCTGGGTGCAGGCGCGGGCCATAGGTGTTGAAGATACGCACCATGCGCGTATTGACGCCGCGCGAGCGGTGATAGGCCATCACCATGGCTTCGCCAAAACGCTTTGCTTCGTCGTACACCGACCGCGGCCCCACAGGATTTACGTTGCCCCAGTAGGTCTCCGGCTGAGGATGCACCAGTGGGTCGCCATAACACTCCGAAGTTGAGGCGTGAAGAAATCCCGCGCCGTGCTTCGCTGCGATCTGTAGCGTGTTCTCAACTCCCAGGGAGCCAACGCGAAGAGTTTCAATGCCCAGGCGTAGATACTCGGGCGGGCTGGCAGGCGACGCAAAATTGAAAACGTAATCGACGTGTCCCGGGTCGAAGCTTGCGCAAATATCACGCTTCTCGAAACGGAAGCGGGAATCGTTGGCGAGATGCGCGAGGTTCCCCTGGTCGCCAGTACTCAGGTTGTCGACGCCAATTACCAGGTAGCCTTCGCCAAGGAGGCGATCGGTGAGGTGAGAGCCGAGAAACCCGGCGGCGCCGGTGACGAGTGCGGACTTGGTCAACGTTCAATACTCCAGATGCGAAACTTCTGGCGGAAATGAGATTGCTGGCGGAGCGCATGCGGCGGTACGCGATCCCTCGCTTTGAATCAGGCGGGAGATCTCCTTACACCGGCGATTTGCGCGGCTTGCCTTCCTGCGCCTGGTAGCTCGCCTGCCTGCCCACGCTCACGTACGTAAAGCCGTTGCGCTGCATCTCGAGCGGCTTATACAGATTGCGGCCATCGATCACGATAGGGAAACGCAGTGCCCGATTCAATCGCGCGAGATCGATCGCGGCAAATTCCTTCCAATCCGTGAGGATCAGCGCAGCATCGGCATCTTGCGACGCCTGGTAGACATCGTCCGCGTATTTCATGTTCGCGGCCGGCGGCAGGATCTCTTTCGCGCGCTCCATCGCCGCCGGATCGAAGGCCGTCACAATGGCGCCGGCCTGCAGCAGTTGCTTGATGATCGCGATCGCGGGAGAATCGCGAATGTCGTCCGTGTCACCTTTGAAGGCGAGGCCCAGCGCCGCCAAACGCTTTCCGCGAAGCGTCCAAAGCGCCGATCGCACCTTATTGAAGAACACATCGCGTTGCGTGTCGTTGATCTTGCGGACTTCTTCAAGCAATTGAAGATTGACGCCCCGTTCCTGTGCCACCCAATGGAATGCGGCCACGTCCTTGGGGAAGCACGAGCCTCCGTATCCAAGTCCTGCGCGCAAGAATTTTGGGCCAATGCGGCTATCCAGTCCGATGCCCGCGGCGATGTCTTCTATGTCCGCGTCCACCGCCTCGGCCAGGTTCGCGACCGCGTTGATAAAGGAGATCTTCATGGCGAGAAACGCGTTCGATGCGTGCTTGATGATTTCCGCGCTCTGCGTCGATGTCACCAGCAGCCGCGCGGGCTGTGCCTTGCTGCACGGTCCGGGCACAGCTCCCGACTGTGTGTAGTAGGCGCCGCCGGTGATTGGCTCATAGATACGCCGCAACATGGTCGCCGCGCGATCATTGCTTGCCCCCACGACAATCCGGTCGGGATGCAAAAAATCGACGATCGCCGTGCCTTCGCGCAGGAATTCTGGGTTGGAGACGACATCGAATTGCTCCTGCGCCACTCCGTGCCGGTGAAGCACACGGCTTATCCAGTCGTTGGTGTAAACAGGAACGGTGCTCTTCTCGACGATGACTTTGTAGCTCTTGATGGCGCGCGCAATCTCCGCCACCACGGCCTCAACATACGAAAGGTCCGCGGCGCCGCCGTCGCCCTGTGGGGTGCCCACGGCAATGAATACGGCATCGCTCTGTTCAACGGCCTCAGCCAGTTGCGAGGTGAACACAATTTTGCTGCCCCGGTGCTTGGCCAGCAGCTCGGGCAGATGTTCCTCAAAAATGGGTACGCCGCCCTCGCAGAGTTGCTTCACACGGGCTTCGTCGTTGTCGACGCACACGACCTTGTGACCCATGTCCGCAAAGCAGGCAGCCGCAACCAGCCCAACGTATCCGGACCCGATCACGCAAATTGACACTTGCTCTGACATTCGTTCCCCGCTTTCCTCAGCCGCGACAGCTCCAGCCAATCAACAGCCCACCGACATTCTATCTTGCTGCTTATCCATTGGTTGTGACGCTTTGGTTGCAGTCGTATCTCCCCCGCTACCGCTTCTTCCATGCGCATGGTGGCCGTCGCCCCAGAGCCTTCTCCAATCGCCTCCAATGACACGATCAACTCCCTCCCTCGGCTACAATTGGGTGTAGGCCGAAGGTCATATTCTTTGCGCATTGTGCGCAAGTCAAGCAAGGAGTTCGAACCTCTATGGCGATTCCCGCCACTCAACTACGCCCGGGCATGATCATCAAGCATAACGACCAGCTTCACACGGTTTTCAAGGTCGAACACCGCACACCCGGCAATCTTCGCGCGTTCATCCAGGCCAAGCTGCGCAACCTCAAATCGGGCGCAATGTTCGAGCACCGTTTCCGTTCCGCCGACGCCATCGAAAAGGTTGTGGTGGACGAGATTCCCATGGATTTTCTTTACGCCGACGGCGACGACTACTATTTCATGAATCCCGTTGACTACGAGCAAACGGTTCTGAAGAGCGCTACGCTAGGCGACGCTATTGAATACCTGACTGCCAACCTGCAAATCAAGGTGAGTTACTTTGATGGGCAGCCGGTGGGAATTGAATTGCCTCAGACCGTTGATCTGCAAGTGGTGGAAACCGAGCCGGGCTTGAAGTCGGCGACTGCATCGAGCGTCACCAAGCCGGCCAAGACTGAAACCGGCCTCGTCGTCCAGGTTCCCGCCTTCATCAACGAGGGCGAGAAGATTCGCGTGGACACAAGCGAAGGCGCTTATTTGAGTCGCGCATAGACGTCTCGCGCTCAATCAATTCGAGGAGGTCTCATGCCGGTCCCCACAGTCATCGTCACCGCCGCTGAAAACTATCGCTTCAACTCCGATTTTCTAACCAGAACGGTCGAGGACCTGTCGCCCGAGGAATGGCTCAAGCATCCCAATGAGAGCACGAACCACATTGCCTGGATCGTGGGCCATCTCGCATATTGCCGCGGGCGGATGCTGCACTTCATCGGCACTGAGTGGTCTCTGCCTGTGCTGGAACACTTTGGGCGCGGCAAAAAGCGGTTGGAAGACTCCGCTTGCCCGGCGCCGGAGTTGCTGCTGAAGGCATGGAGCGAGTCAGGCGAGGCGCTTGCAGCCGGGCTTGAAAATTCGCCGGAAGATTTGCTTGCTCAAGCCGCGACGCAGGGTCCGCCAAGCGTGAACGGCAAGATCAGCGGAATCGTCGACTTCATGGCGATCCACGAGACTTATCACATTGGCCAGGCATCGTATGTGCGCTCGTGGCTCGGGCACAAGGGCTTGATGGGCTAGCGACGCCGGTGCA
>CAZVYV010000257.1:0-1308 GCA_964630985.1 uncultured Occallatibacter sp. | reverse complement strand
CTGTGGGCGCAGCAGGACGCGAGCTTCGAACAGAGCTACCTCAAGCTTGTGCAATCCGATTACGGCGCGGGCTTTCACCGCGTCAATTTCGAGATTTCTCCGGAAAGCGTGCGCGCGACCATCAACGCGTGGGTCGAAAAACAGACCAACGACAAAATCAAGGATCTGATCGGCCCTGGAGCAATCAACACAACGACGCGCCTTGTGCTCACCAACGCCATCTACTTCAAAGGCGATTGGCAGGATCCCTTCGTCGCCGAAGCTACGCAGAACGAAGAATTTCATCTCTCCGCGACGCAATGGGTGATGACGCAGATGATGCATCGCACCGGCGGATACAGTTACTACGATGGTGGAACGTTTCAGGCGCTGGAACTGCCCTACGCCGGCGACGAGATTTCGATGGTGGTTCTGTTGCCGAAGCAGACTGACGGCCTCCCGGCGCTCGAGCAATCATTCGCCTCGGGGGTTGCAGGTGAATGGATCAAGAAACTGGAACCCGTGGACAAGGTGATTCTGACCCTTCCGCGCTTTACGATGACGCAGCAGTTTGAGCTGAGCAGCACGCTGAGCGCGATGGGCATGGCTCAAGCCTTCAGTGGCGCGGCAGATTTCTCGGGCATGACGGGCAAGCCGGACTTCAGCATTTCGGCGGCCATCCACAAGGCATTCATCGATGTGAACGAGAAGGGCACGGAAGCCGCGGCGGCTACGGCGATCGTGATGCGGGCGACGGCCATGCACCAGGAGTTTCCCGCGCCACCGCCAATCGTCTTCCGCGCCGACCATCCCTTCCTGTTCATTCTGCTCGACACAAAATCGGGAAGCATGCTCTTCCTTGGCCGCGTCGCCGACCCCACAAAATAGAGCCACCGCCGCGTAGGCGATGGCTCTGGTTGATGCGAGAGATTCCGAACGCTACTTTCCGTCTGGCACCTTGACGAGGCGCGCTTCGAGAAGGGCTTCAATCACTTTGAGCGCATCAAGCGCGGATTCTGAGACCGGCTCGTCGACCTGAACAACGGCAAGCGCCTTTACGAGTTCACCGCTACGCTGTGCTCCCGTCCGCTCGCGGCCGAGCGCGAAGTTGGCGATGTTGACTCCCTGCTCGCCCAGGATGGTTCCGATGCGTCCGATCACGCCGGGCACGTCGAGATTGCGGCAAACCACCAGCGTTCCCTCAAGCGGCGCCTCAACGTCGATGCCATCGAACGCAAGCAGGCGCGGCTGCTCACCATGAATCACGGTGGCACTGGCACGGCTATCGCCCTGCGCGGTGTGCAGAACCAGAGTGAGCACAGTGGCCGC
>CAZVYV010000256.1:0-4919 GCA_964630985.1 uncultured Occallatibacter sp. | reverse complement strand
CGGTTTTGATATTTTTGTTTGCGGTCGGGGGAGATCAGCGGATCGAAGCGCAGACGACAATTTCGACCCAAACTCCATTGGTGCCGCCACAGCCACTATCAGTTGGCACCACCCCAATTCCAAGCGCATTGCCGCAAGTCGCGGCGGTGCAGGTCACGGCGCCGGCCGAACCGACGACATCGGTCAGCCTCGGGACATGGATCGGCGATCTGCTTGGGGTATTGGCATCGATCTTCATCACTGCCATCGGTTCGTTTGCGGTCCAATGGTTCCGGTATTTCGCCAAAAAAGCCGGGGTTGATTTGTCTCAGGCCACGTCAGACCGGCTTGATCAGATCATCACGAATGGATTGCATTATGGCGCCAGCGAGGCACAACACGAACTCGCCGGAAAGATGAACGTCGAAGTCAAAAACCGAATAATCGCTGATGCGGTTTCCTATGCCCAAGCAAATGGTCCCAAACTAATCGCCAGCATGGCCAATCCAGCGACCGTGCAGGAGCTACAGGCGCGTGCCGCCAAGGTGCTGGCAACTATCGGTCCGGACGCGATTAACGCACCAGCGCCCGTTATATCGCAGGGAGTGACCCGTTCAGGCGAGATCATTACCAGCGTCTCACAGCCGACGCAGCCGGCCGCGTGATGCGCGCTATGATCGCCATCATTGCCACGGCGCTGTGGTCTGGCACCGGCATGGCCGGAACCACTGGATCTGATCCAGTTACGCCTTATGTCTGTCGTCCTGCCCTGACCTGGGATGACCTGAGCGTGACGTTCGACCGAGCATGCATCAAGGCTGGCGGCGCGAAGCGCATGACCGGTTATCAGACATGGGCCTATAGCCAGTTGAAACCTGACCAGCGCTATTTCAAACCTGTCACAAATCTGTGCGATACATCACCGGGACAACCTGTCCAAACGGAGTGCAGCAAATGACAGTCCCATCTGACGCGCAGATCGCTAACTATTGCGCAATGATCTATGAGCCGAATGCAGTAATCTCATTTGACCATTTCGATGCCGGTATCGATGATGGTGTTTGCTGGGCACTCAAGAAGTTACCTGGCTTCGATCTGATAATTTTTCGAGGATCGATCACTTTCCAGGATTGGTGGCGAGACCTGATGGCGGCGATAGCTATTCCGAGCCGCATCGGTACAGTAGACGTCGGCTTCTATTCCGGCATGGAAAAGGTCTGGCCCGAAGCGCTTCCGATGATAAGCCAACCGGTTATAGTTTCCGGGCATTCGCTGGGTGCTGCGCGTGCGGATCTACTGGTCGCGTTGATGACGGTGGATGGCAAGCCTCCGATCTCTCGCGTGGTGTTCGGAGAGCCCAAGCCTGGGCTCGTGGATCTGGCAACGATCATCGAAGATATCCCCGCGAGCAGTTACCGAAACGGGGACAGAACTCACCATGATATCGTGACGGATGTCCCCTCCACCTTCCCGCCGGTTCAACGTGTCCACCCGACGCCGATCGTACCCGTATCAGAAGAGCCAACGGGGGGATTATTTGCGACTTGGGGGATTTTTGCTTACCATCATATAACGCTCTATGAGACAGCAGTCGCCACGCTTGGCCGGACCACCACACCACAGGGGAAATAATACAACATGAAAAATATCCTATTGGCCGCTCTCGTTCTGTTTTTTCCGTGTGCATCACATGCCCAGACCAAATTCAAAACTCCGGCTGAGATCGGAGCCGATATCAAAGCAGAAAACGCCAAGATCAAATCTGACCTCGACAAGACCAATGCGGGTATCAAGTCGGCGGTTACCATAACACCGGACAAGACCGCTGCACTTCCCTGCATGGACATCTCGGTCCTGACGAAACTCACCCCGTTCAACATCGTCTCGACGATCAAGGGCTGTGAACAGGATGGCATCAGACAACTGATCAGCGACTCGTCCAGGGCACTCGCCTCGGCGCAAGCCTATGTTGGACCTAATGGAGGAGCGACTGGCGATGGTGACGGCATCGCGTGCCACAAGCCAGCATTGGAGTTGTGGAAGGTCGCTCTGATCGTCCCTGCGGTGCCTGATCAGCCCGCGATATTGGCGCAACCGGCAATCCCTGCTCAAGTCGAGATTCTTAATTCTGATGGAAGCATTAAGACGCCAGCGTCTCCTGAGATTCCCGCTGTGGCTGCCAAGGCCGCCGTGCCAGGGACACCTGAACTTGTCGCCGGTCCTATCTTGATAGGGCAGAAATTCAGCGAGTTCGTCAAGTCGGGCGGAATTACGTCCTGCAAGACGTGGATCAATAACCAGATAAATGCCGTGGCCAGTGCTGCTGCTGGTGCTGTCGGCGACGTTATCGCAGGCACTGCACTGATCCCGAAATGACGCAAACCGCGATGACGAGAATGAGATTGCTTCTTGCCTTTGGTCTGGTCATCGGCGGGTTTTGGTTGGCGCTAGCTGCGGCGCAGGCCAGAGATGTCGGGCAATGGAGCAACATCGATCCTGATCTTCGCGCTTGGTATCAAGCTCTGATGCAACCAGACGTCCCGAAAGCAAGTTGCTGCGGCGCCGCAGATTCGTATTGGGCCGATGAAATCCATGTCCGTGATGGAAAGGTCTATGCCACTATAACTGACGATCGACCTGATGCGCCGCGTGGAAGGCCACACGTTGACATCGGGACAGAGGTGGAAATACCTCCCAATAAGATGAAGTGGGGAGATCGCGATCCGCAGACCAAGATGCCGATCGCGCGCAATATGGATGGCCACGGCATTGTATTTTTGAGCCGTGGAGGTTTTGTGTTCTGCTACGTTCAGCCAGCGGGTATATGATGTTATTCCTATATGGAACTATTTTCGGGATAGCGTTGACGGTCGGAGCGTTCTGGCTGTTAGAGATCCGGCTTCAGATTTTCTGAAATGATGATCATAGTAATCATTACGATGATAGCGGCATGGGGAGCTATCTGGCTCTTCATCAGATAAATGGGCGTCCTACACAAAGTATTAAAATACTGGCACGCGCGGCGGCACTGGCGAGCCGAGATAGGCAAAACCTATGAGTGCCGGCATGTCTGGGAGGAGATCAGGGTGCCGGGCCGGGTCGCGCTCAAGGTGACCCGATGCAAATATTGTCCGGCTAAATTTATACAATCGGCGGACGGGAAGAAGATTGAGAAGTGAGCATCATCGCCCGGTTCGTCCACGATCCCAGGGCTGGTGCCAGTGGAAAGCCGAATATCTTTCGACGATTCGTGGCATGGGCTATCGCCAATCTGATCTTGTTCGACCAGGACGAAAACGATGCTAACGGCTTTTCGCACGTCGAGGCCGTTCTTCCCGATGGAAGATACGTCGGGGCGCACACCACCGGGGTAGAGGCCAGACCGTCTGACTATGATGCGGGTCTGATCGAGGCGGGAGGGCGAGAGCGGTTCTATCTGCTCGACGCTGATGACGTGATGTCAGCCAAGTTCTATCACTACATGCTCGCCGTGGCCGAGAAGCACGAGGGATACGACATCCGAGCAATATTCGGGTTCATAACTCACTTCGATCTCAACACGGTCCACACCACGATCTGCTCAGGACTGTTCGTCCTGGCGCTGCGATGGTGCAATTGGTTGCCCGTTTGGTTGGAGGTGCCGGCCCACCGGATATCCGTCCGTGACGCCAAACTGATGCTGCTCTGCCGGCGCGACGTGCGCGAAATTAAAAAGACAGATCCGGTCTTTATTGTTCACGTCTCATCTGGCAAATCTGTTACCTCCTAACTGCGATGCATCCGCACCAGGAACGGAACCATGGATATATGTCTTGCGGTATTCAGGATTATTGCCAGCATTGATTTTGTGTTGGTGGTTTATATTGTTTGCAAAATAAATCAATCAAACTACCTACCAAATTACATCAGTGATTCCATTGGCCTTGCTTGGTATCGGAACATTGGTTTTGGAATGATGGCGACTATGCTGGTTCTTGCAATTTTAGAAGATGCATCTCGGGAAGCATTACTTAATTTGTTCTATTCTGGCAGCTACTCTGTCGTAATCAATGCAGTGGCTCTTCATCTGCGGAAATAGGAATCTAGTAAGATGGCTGGTGAGATGGCTGACTGGTTGGACATATTATTCAAGATAGGCGAAATTGGATCTATTGTAGTTGGGGGTGGACTGGCGCTAAAGCACTTGGGGCAGACATCGGCCAAAACTGCGGCAACATTGGAGGCGCAGAATACGACTATGAGAGAATTAAAAGAAGATATCAAAGCGTTGAATGAAGTCGTAACGACAGTTGCGGTTCAGAGCCAGAGGCTTGATCAGTTTTCAGAACGGATGAATAATCTTGATCGGCACATTGATGAATTACGGCGTGGGGACGGATACATCCGTGGACAACGCGGTGTGGACAAAGAGTATAAATAGCTAAACGTCATAGCGTATACTCCATAGTCCGGAGATGGTTACTCCTCGCGGGGGCAACGTGGAATAGTGGTTGGTGGGCCGATGGCAGAACCTAACGAGACTGCCGGACCGCAACTCACCTGGACTAGCATCGTCCTAACCGCTGGCGTCGCATGCGTCATAATCGGCGGCGCCTATGCGATAGTGGAGAATGAATTCACGCATGTCAGGCAATCGTCTGATGTTGCGTTTGTTGATGTTAGTAAACAAATAGCGGCTAATACGGCTGACATCGCAAAGATGCGGGAAGAGTATCTCACCCTGCGCGAGCACCGCGCATTCGAGGAAGCGCAGCAGGCGTCGTTGACTGCGATGCGGGCTCGGCTAACTGTGCTGGAGGCTGAGGAGAAGGACATTATCTCTCATTCCGCGCACACGCCGGTAGAGGCCAGGGAGATCGATCAACTATCAGCCAAACTCGATGCGCTGATCCTGTCGATGCAGAATCAGATCAACGACATAAACCGCCAGATTGCGGCGT
>CAZVYV010000255.1:0-4920 GCA_964630985.1 uncultured Occallatibacter sp. | reverse complement strand
ACAAGCGGGCCGGCTTCTGCTGTTAGTCCCATGTAGTTCTCAGGCTCCGTTTACCCGTCTTCGTTAGTCTTGGTTTGCGCCTCAATGGCATCCCATTTGTCCAGATACTCAATTACTGCCTTAATCAATTCTCTGTTTTCGTACAGCATGCCGACAGCAACGTTACAGTTCGTACACAACATTCCCCTGACTTTCAGGGTAGTATGGTTGTGGTCTACATTTAACCAGCGAACGACTCCATTTCTGGAGGCTTTTTCTGGCTGGTGGCAGATCGCACATACGCCACCTTGTTCTTCTATTTTCTTCTTAACCTCTTCTAAACTGATACCAAACCGCTTACGAAACTCTCTGTCTCGATATACATCAGGATTTTCTTTCCTGTGTATCTTATTATAAGCGATCCGGTCTTCCCTATTCTTATAGTCAAACCGAGGTTTGACCCACTGGAAGTTGTCTGGACCTATTGGTCTGGTTTCGTCCCTTGCTACCAGCTTACGTTCTGTCTCTGGACGGTCACCAACACTGATTAAGAAATCATCAAACGATTTCCAACCGTGTTCTTCTTTTGTTGCCTCTCTCCAAACTGCCCGCATCCTAACTCGGGCCATTTTGTCAAAAAGACGATCCAGTTTTTCCTCTTCGGTTGGGAACCTACCAACCTCAGCGTCCCTCCTTAACTTTTCGGCTTCTTCTAGAGTCTTGCGACGCCCCAGATAAACCGTTTTCCCGTCCCTCTCAATACCAACACGCCAAGAGTTATGAGATTTGTCCCAATAGACTCCGGGAACACCGCTTTCGACTTTGAATTTCATCGTCCCATTCCTTCTTTTCTAGGAATGGGCAATATATCATTTTACGATGTAGGAGTCGAGCCATAAAGTGACCGGGGATCGTTATAATTGAACGAGTAGCGCTCCCACGCTTTCACTAGCAAATTATCACTGGTAAAATCGATCTGCATGTCGATTTCGAACGGTTCACGTTCCAAATACAGCAACCCAGGCTGATCCGTCTTGATGTACCAAGGATATGCTGAGGTAAAGAACACGTCCTTTACATAATCGGTGATACCGCCGGCAGTTGTTGGGATGACGTTTGGATCGTTCATTGCGGTACCTGGGCGGAGTTCCGCACGCAGTAGGCGCAATGCAACTGGTTCGTTGTTTGGATGGATGACTAGGGTTTTGCCCGTTGCCATCATACGCAGGCCGGCGTTATCGTAGAAACCAGTCTGAATGCTGATCATGCCACTTAGGAGGGATGATTCATTCAGGTCCACTTGGACGGTTGGAGTATTGGCCCAAGTGGTTGGACCGGAGCCGCCTGCTGGCAGTGGGTGCGCGGTATTCAACAGGGACACGCCGTCGCCACCAACTGTGGTGTCGAATGTCGTGCTGTTGTTGAACACGGCAGCCGCATAGATTTCCTTGGTCTGGGCGAATGAACGCTGGAGACCCAGGTTACTTGGGCGGAACTGCGCCTTATACAGGTTGTCGGAAATGGTATTGCGGGTGATCGCATAACCAAGGCCGATACCAGTATGTAGCTGGTTGTAGACGAAGGCTTCGCCAGATCCGTTGTCGAATACTGTCTGGCCACCGTCAGTCTTCAACTGAGCGAGAGGCAGGAAGCGCATGCTTGCGGTGCGTTCCTGAGCCATTTCCGACTTGCCCTGGTCGAATAGCTTTGGCCAGATTGCTGGCCATTGCTTGTATTCGCCAGTTACGCCACGAAGACCAGGAAGCAGGAGGTCTCTGATTGCTGCTACGTTGATAGCCATCTAAATTAGACCCCCAAGAGTGCTTTGTACTGCTGGTTGTTGAAGGCGACGATGACGTTGTTATATGAAGTCGTGTCATCAGTGCCGTTAACACCCGGCGGTGTGGTGACCAGATTGACCACCTTGAATGGAAGAGTGACTGTGGTTGTCGGCGTGCCGATTGACATGCCGGAAATGCCAGTCGTGGTATTACCCACTGGTGTTGAGACAATATCTACTGTCTGGCCAATCGAGGTATAGTTGATTGGGCCTGCGTTGGCCTGAACAACCCAGAGTGAGTTTGGATCGTCAACCACATATGCCGACACGTCTGCGGCGGCATCGGAACCAGGATAGTAGTTGTTCCAAACCGTCTTGCGCTGGCTGGTGCTGTAGTATTCGCAGCCGACGAAGATACCTACGAGTATCTTGGTTGCGGTGGAACCGTCACCAACTACCCATGGAGTGATGTATCCTGCGGCGCCCGTACCAGAGTCGCCAGATATCCACATGCGAACAGCGTCACCAAAGTAAATCGCAGTGGTGAAGCCCGACTTGATCTTGTAGGCGTTAGCACTACCCTGTCTTGCAAAGTTAGGCGGCCCCGAGGCCGTCATTGTTTGCTGGAACCCAAACGGGCCTGCAACGTTTGCCATCTAATAAATAAATCCCGGTCCCAGCTATCCAAGCCGGCGCGGCTCGAATCGTTCTGGAAGGTTGCTGCCACCACAGCGCGTGGCGACGGTTAATGTTCTGTTTGGAAAGCCTCTACCCGGCGCGGGCTTGGCTGGCCGCTTCGGTGGACCCCGGCGCGGGGTGGATCACCCTTCGCTATCTCAGCGCGAGATAACGGTTTTCTTGGCTACAGTGTGACTTAATTGAGCGATATATACAATACCAATGAAATGAGTTTCTAAATATCGCTTATGCGTTGAAACAGCGGCGTCTAAATGGATCGCTACCCGTTAGTCGGCAATAAGCCATGAATTGGTCTTCCGTCAAGGAATCGATATCTACAGCCTCAACCTCAGAACCATCGTCAAGTTTTTTGATGATAACTGGATATGGCTTGGGAAATGAAACGACGGTCATGCGTAAGTCTTGCTACTGACACCATCAGGATAGCATATGCAGGCTTCCACATAGCCGTCCATCCAGTAGACTCTGAGTTCCATTCCAGTTAGTCGGTCAATGCGTACCATCATGTCGCCAGATGGTGACCAATGCTTGCCTTCGAATAGGGCGCCGTCCCTATGTAGGCCGCGACTCTCATGGCGCAGTTTGTGGTAGGCGTCTATTAGACGCTTCTGGTTTTTGGTCACGCAAACATATCCATAACGAATGCCACTATTCTTGCGCAGACGGACCGCCTAGGTTCGTGTTCCCAAGGATACGCTGGTTCACCACGTTGTAAACGAAGGCTCGCTTCTCCAGTCACGTTAGCCATCCACCTGCGGCATTCTGGACTATTATCAACCGGACCAACAGCCATCTATTGCCCCATCAGTTACGCAAAGACCGACTGCAAAGCAATATTCTCGGCACACCTGCTTGGCTTGCTCTAAGTCGCCAGCGATGAAGATGTCAAACCGGATTGTTGGACATACGCTCATAGGTCTGCCTCGGCTATATGGCACAGAAAGTCGCAATGCGGTGCCACTGGATTAGTGGTCGGGTGATCTATCGGTATTTCATCAATGAAGCATCGCTCGCCAGCCAATCGACAGAGTCTAACGTCTAACTCACGGGATAATTTCGCCATCCGCTCAAACTTGTCAGGAAACTGCTGCCGTACCAGTGCCCAATAAGCTGGACTGGTCGCCTTGACGCATGGGATACAGTTGTTGTTCTGAAATCCCATGGCGTACATAGGCGGAACCTCAATTCCAGCACGCCGAATCATCTCAATGCAGGCACTTTTGGTCAGTCCGCGCTCAATCAGCGGAGTCAGAATCGTCATTTCAGGATACACGGCTCTTAGCCGTTGTGCTCGCGCTACGTCGGCAGCATCGGCTGTATAGCCAAAAACATGGATATCAGTCGGTCGCTGAAATATTAAACGTGGGATAACCTTAAGTTCAACCGTGCATGGAGCGCCATCAACACCAGCAAGATAGCGGCGCGCTTCCCATACGGACCATGTGTCTGCATACTTTTCTGAGTGAATACGCACCACTGGACGCCCAAACCATACCTCGCATTGTTCTATAAAGCGCGCATTATTCTGATGTTCTGCGCCTGTCTCGCAGTAGGTCGGAATAGAATCCGGCACAAGTTTTGTCGCTATGGCAGAGGCGGCACCAGCGGAGAACCACGATATGGTGCGGGTCATACCCAAACCTCGTTGATTGATTCTTCCGTCGCAAACAGTAGGTTCAAGATAACGTTAGACTGTATAACGGTATCCTGAGCCACCATCTGCGGTCGCGATCCATCTGCCTTGAGTATGTAGGTATTGTATCCGTACTTGGACATTAGGCCACGCAAGCCCATCTGCGAGCCGCCTAGCTTGGATAGGCCAAACTCATGCAACTCGGCAACGATGAATGGTGGCTTGTCCAACAGTAAGTCTCTGGCGCCTTCTAGTATCTTCTGTTCGGCACCTTCCGTGTCTATTTTGATTAGGCGCAGCGTAGGAAGGTATTGCGCATCAAGCGTCGTTGCCTGCATTTTAATTGGCTGCTTGTAACGCCTGCAGGTAGGATTCTCTGGACCGGGCCAGTCGGCAGGATCCCACAGAGCATTGCCACCAGGATTGTCGGCGTTGAGCCAAAATGTAACCTCGCCAATTGTATCTGATAGTACACTATCATCTACAATCAGGTTCGGATGAGATGCGCGGATGGCTTCCAGTGCTGGCAGATTGTTCTTGCCGGGCTCGAATGCCCATACCAGACCATCATCGCCAACCAATTCCAGTGCCGTCTTGGTGTGCTCGCCTATGTTGGCACCGATATCGATGAAGAAATCGCCTTTGCGCAGCACCTTGCGTAGGAGGGCGGTTACCTCTGGTTCGCGGTCTACTGGCGTGACGGAACACCGCAATGCGTCATGCGTTAACCAGACCTTCTGTTCAACTAGTTCAAGATGCTTTGGTGGGTCTTCTGGCTTCCCTCTAAATCCCGGTATCGTCCGAATCACCGCCTTGACGTGATCTGCGG
>CAZVYV010000254.1:0-4944 GCA_964630985.1 uncultured Occallatibacter sp. | reverse complement strand
AGCGTGTAGATCGGGACGGAAGTTCCGTCCGGCATCGTTCCAAAAACCGCCATCTTCGTTTCTCCCTTTGCAATAGCCGGCACGGCTATTGCCACAGCCATGATGATTGCCAAAAACTGAACGAGTCGTTTCACAAGGTTCCTCTTTGCTTCGAATTCCGGCGCAGCGCCCAAGTTCGATGAGCTGAACGCAAATTCCTCGCGTTGCCGGATTCAGACTGCGATCGCGCGCAAAAGCGCTGCGTGCCAAATATATCTGAACGAGCGAGCCATCCCAAATCGCGCACGCGCCACCAATGGATCGTGAGTCGCGGACCTTGGACCGTGGATCGTGGGTCAAGAACCAGGAAACGAAACAAAGATAAGAAAATGAGACAGTTAAGGGGTGAAAGTGCGCAGGGCGCAAAAGAGCATCTCGAGTGTTGATTCCAAAGAAGTTGTTTGCCCCTAATTCGACTCAATTCGACGTATTTTGACGATCGTCTCGGAGTCGTTTTACTGATTCTAAATGAGTTAACTGGCGAAAATTTAGCGAAATGTCCCGAATTTTTTTTATTAATTATTTTCCGCACTTCGGAGGGTTCTGATGGGCAGGCGGCGCTCTGCACTCGCGGCTGAGATTTGGCGAATGGTCGACGGTGATCGGAAACGGTTTGGAATGCCACGGAGAATCCTCTTTCATCTTCAAGGCTAGCGATTTGGGCGAATTAATCGGCAAACTTGGGAGATTTATTTGTAAGGGCGTAGGAGATAAAGGGGAAAAGAGTTAGGCGGGATGCGGAGGGCACAGCGGGGCGGCCGGACTCTTGACAGGCGGAATTGGGGCGGCGAGGTTCGGCGGGTTTTCGGGAACGTCCCGACTGTCACTGGGTTCTGTCGCAGTCTCTCGACACCGTTTGCCGATGAATAACCATACAACCGGAACGCGCGATTCTTCCTTCAACCCATCTCGATGAGAGCTCGGTTTTCCAGTTTCTTTCAATTTTTGATTGTTAATCATAGTTAACTGTATTAGTCTAACCGTGATTATGTAGGACTGGGGCCCCATGACTTCAAGAGATGCAGCGCGGCACCTTCTGGCCGGCTTTCTATTGTTCGCCTTCGCGGCTTGCATCGAATCGCCCGCGCAAAGTGGCACTTCCAGCGCTATTTCCGGCACGGTGCTGGACCCTTCCGGCGCTGCCCTCCCGGACGCCGCAGTCACCGCTACCGAGATCGACACCAAGGCCACACGCACCGTGCGAACTGACTCCAATGGCCGTTTTCTCTTCTCGCAGGTCAATCCCGGGAACTATACCGTCACCGTGCGAGCCACGGGCTTTGCGGAGCAGATCTCAGGACCGATTGCCGTCGAAGTCAGCCGCACCGCTACGCTCAGCCTCAACCTAGCCGTATCTTCCGCTTCGCAGACGATCGAAGTCACGGCCCAGCAGACGCTGCTCACCCTTGAAAACCCCAACACCACAACCACGATCCAATCGAGAACCATCTCCAATTTGCCCAACGCCGGATCTGACCTCACTTTCGTCGCTCAGTTTGCCCCCGGAGCGCTAATGAACACCGCAGGCTCATCCAACGACGCTAAGGCCGCGGGCGGTTATGGCAACGTCGAGTACAACGGCCTTCCCGCGACGTCAAACGGCTACATCCTCGACGGCTACGACACAAACGATCCCTGGCTAGGCCTCAACATCGGCCTTTCCACTAACCTCGTCCTCGGCCTTGATGCTGTCGACCAGGTCACCGTCAACACCAATTCCTATTCAGTCGATCAGGGCCGCTATGGCGCCTCGCAGGTAAACTACTTCACCAAATCCGGAACCAACAAACTTCACGGGGACGTTTACGAGCTGTGGGATGGCTCACTCTTCAGCGCGGAAAACTACTTCCTCCACGCCAACGAGACGCCAGGCAACATCACTCGCAAGCCCCGCTCCAATGTGAATCACTTTGGTTTTGCCGTTGGCGGTCCCATCCGAATCAATAAGCTCTTCTTCTTTACTGCCTATGAGGGCGTCCGCATCGCGCTTCCCATCGTCACGCAGGCCGTCGATCCGTCCCCGGCCTATCAACAATACGTGCTCAATCAACTTGCAGTCGGCGGCACCGACCCCATCACCGGAACCGCGCTCCCCGCCGAGCCCGCCGAGGTGGCCTTTTATCGGTCGATGTTCAACCTCTACAGCAACACAGCCGGAACCCCGGTCCCGGTTAGCTCCTGCCCGCTCGACGCCAGCGGGACGCTGCTCCCCGGCACGCAGAACAGCGGCAACCTCTTCAACGGAAGCGGCTGCGCCAACCAGCGAGAGGAGTCGCTCCAGAACAGCGACCACGAAACCGTGTTCGTTCTCAAAATCGATCACACGATCAACGCCGCCAACACCGTCTGGTACCGCTTTCAATCGGACACCGGCCTCCAGGCCGCATACACCGATCCCATCAACGTCATCTTCAACTCCTACTCTCCGCAGCCGCAGTACACCCTTGTCGCGGGCTACACCCACGTCTTCCGTCCGAATTTCGTCAACCAGTTCAATCCCGGCGCAAGCTGGTATTCCAGCATCTTCGAGCCCAATAACTTCGCCCAGGTGCGGCAGACCTTCCCCATCGTCCTTGCCGCGGGCAGCGATGACGCTCCCTTTACAGCCATCGGCGGCCTTAACAACACCTATCCCCAGGGCCGCAAGGTAACGCAATGGCAGATCAACGACAACCTGGACTGGATTCGCGGCAAGCAGGAGTACCGCTTCGGCATCAACACTCGCCGCATCGATGTGAGCGACTACGATCTGGGCGAAGGCAGTGTGCCGACCGCCATCTATAACGATCTCGCCGAGTTCATGTACGGCGCTGCCTATACAGAGAGCCAGACGTTTCCTATCTCATTCAACGAACGAGTCGCTGCCGGCAATCTCGACCTGTATGCGATGGACACGTACAAGCCAACGCCCAAAGCCACGTTCATCGTCGGCGTAAGGACGACCTGGAACACTGACCCGGCCAACCGGCAGCATCTCTTCGCGCGCCCCGCTGGCTCGTTCCTCGATCTTTCGCACTCCATCAACCAGCCGCTCGATCAAGCTATTCAAACAGGAGTGCAGAGCCTGTTTCCCTCGACGCCTGCCCTTGTGTGGCAGCCGCGCATCTCACTTGCTTACCAAGTTGTGCCGAGGACCGTGATCCATGTCGGCTTCGGCGTATTCAACGACATCATTCCCGCCCAGATTGCCGATCTTGCCGCTACAAACGCCCCCTATGCGCCCACCTTTGTCGGCGGCATAGGCGGCCAAGTCGGGGGCCTTGCCATAGCGCCCGGCGTGCCCAACAGCGCAGCCGACGCAGCCTCCGATGCCAACCGCCAGTTCCAAGCGCTCTTCAGCGCCGGTGGCCCGGCCTGCGCCGGAACTGACGCTGGCGCACCGACATGCGCTCTCGCCGTCAGCCTCAATACCTTTCCCACCGGCAAACTCAAAACGCCGTATTACTACCAGTACAACTTCGGCATCGAGCAGAAGCTGGACGCTCACGGCGCCGTCCGCATCGGTTATGTCGGCACCCGCGGCCTTCATGAGCCGTTCCAGGTCGGCCTCAACGGATACCAGACCGTCTGCGCTGGTTGCTTCGCGCCCTACCCCTATCGGCAGCCACTTGACCAGCGCTTCGGCAGCGTCAACGAATTCCGCACCGATGCCAAGAGCAACTACTCCGGCCTCCAGGTGAGTCTCTCAGAGCAGCTTCACTCCCTCACGCTCAGCGCAAACTACTCACTGAGTCATTGCCTCGACGAAGTCTCCAACGGCGGCCTGCTCCCCTTTTCATCGCAGGGCATTCTTACCCCGTTGCCCGGTGAGTTGAGCCGGCAATACGGCAACTGTGACTACGATGTCCGCCACAACTTGTCCGCCTTCGGCATCTATCAAATTCCATTTGCATCGAAGCTTCTGCTCTTGCGCGCCCTCTTCCGCAACTGGTCTCTTTCTGAGACGGCGTTTCTCCACTCCGGACTTCCTTTCTCCGTACTCAGCCAGCCTTACACAGCCAACGGCAATGGGGTTTTTCAATCCGTCGGCCCGCAATTTGCCCGACGCGTTCCCGGCCAACCGCTCTATCAAAAAAGTCCCATCGCCGGCGTCACTGTAGCCGGAACGAGGCAGTGGCTCAACCCCAACGCGTTTGTGTCGGTGGTCGATCCCACTACTGGCGACTGCGCTGGTGTCCCTTCAGGTACTCCCGACACGCCCGCCCAATGCCAGTTCGGCGACCTCGGCCGCAACACGGTGCGCGGCCCTCACTTCACCGACTCCGACATCTACCTGTCACGCCGATTTCCTATCTGGGAACAGACCTCTCTGCGCTTCGATGTGCAGATGTTCAACGCCTTCAACCATCCCAACTTCGCATTGCCCAGCAGTGTGGAGGCTGGCGTGCCAGGCAAATATATTCCGTCGAAGTTCGGAACCCTGGGGAGCACCATCTCACCGCCAACCGGCCTCTTAGGCGTCGGACTGGGAGGCGACAGTTCCCCACGCATGATTGCCTTTCAGGCACGAATCGAGTTTTGAAAGCATTCGTCCGCAGGGTTGCGGCAGAATCACCGGCAACCCTGACGTAACCTCATTCAACAAAGTTAGTGCGGGGCGCCCCATGTCGTGCCGGATTGAAAGCTCAAAAACGTTAGGGTGTGCCACCCGCCGACCACGCGTCGAGAACATTACCGAACAGGGCATCGTGAATCGGGCAAATCGGTCGGATTCGCATGCAAGGTGATGGGAAGTTCACATTGCTTCTTCACGCACCGCAAAGGCGCGGGCTGCTGGAATGCACGAGTTGGCGAAGCTACGAGACGATACTCCCCAGCCTTGACTCCTTCTATATAGAAGTTTCCATTGGCATCTGTTCTCGCAGTTCTGAAAAGCACCTGCCTGGTCGGCGAGAGAAAGATACG
>CAZVYV010000253.1:0-4949 GCA_964630985.1 uncultured Occallatibacter sp. | reverse complement strand
CCGCCCAGCTTGTGCCACCCGAAAAGGAAGATGCCTATCCCGAGCCCAGCATGTTTGGCCAGATGCCGTCTTCGGGCTTTTTCCTTCGCCACATTCGCAATCTCGAAATGTCCCACGTCGAAATTGCCAATTCCACGCCCGACGCCCGCCCTGCGTTCTCCTTATATGGTGTCGAGCGCGCCGACTTCTTCTCCATCACCGCCCCGCGAACCGCGGACGGCGCCTTCGCTCTCCACGACGTCAAAGATTTCCGCGTCGGTTGGAGCCGCGCCGCCGCCGACACGACCCTCCCCACCGCCGACAACAAAACGCTCTGACCCCCGTCCCCACCAAGAACGGAGGACATTGAATGAGAAAGCTTGTACTTTTGGCGGGAATTACGATCTCCTGTTCACTCGTCGCCTTGGCGCAAAGCCCTGCCCGCTCAAGCGCCCCGGAAACAGCACCGATCACGAGACCGTGCTCCAAGCCAATATTCCCCGGTCGTGATTGGAAAGGGGCACCCCACGCCGCCGATGGGTGGTCGTTGCAGAAACTTGCCGTTGCCCGAGAATACGCGGACTCTCTTCATGACTCGTCCGTCGTCATTGTGCAATGTGGACGAGTGGTGGACGAGTGGGGCGATCCAGGCAAGAAGCTCACGACTTTTTCAGTTCGCAAAAGCCTCATCAGCGCCCTATTCGGAATCTATTCCGCTGAAGGAAAGATTGACATCAACGAGACGCTCGAGCAGGCAGGCATTGACGATTTCCCGTCGCCTCTGACAAAGGATGAACGTCAGGCGCGAATCGTCGATCTCTTGCGGGCACGTTCGGGTGTCTATCACGCCGCGGACTTCGAGACCGACTTTCAACGCATAGCGCGCCCCGCTCGCGGAAGTCATGCTCCGGGAACTTTCTGGTTTTATAACAACTGGGATTTCAATACCCTCGGCACAATTTTCGAGAAGAAGACCGGGATGAAAATTGGTGACGCGTTTTATGAGCGAATCGCGAAGCCGATTGGCATGCAGGATTTCAAACCCGGCGATGTGTACTACGTTGGAAACGGCGAGGTATCGCAACATCGGGCTTATATGTTTGAGATGACAGCCAGGGACATGGCGCGCTTCGGACTTCTATACCTGAATCACGGTCGTTGGAAAAATCACCAGATTATTCCAGAGCCCTGGGTTGAAAAGAGCACACACGCAACGGAGATGGTCCATTTCGGACACATGAATCTTGGGGGCTACGAGTATCTATGGTGGGTGGAATTTGGGGGTGTCCATCTCGCCGAAGGTACGCTGCCCGGCATGTACTCTGCTCAGGGTGCCGGCGGCCATTTCATTCTTGTCGTCCCCAGTCTGAATCTTGTCATCGTGAACCAATACGACAATGAGCCCGCTGCCCATGACCCCAAGTCGGTGCTGCAGGCCGCACAGGACAAACACGCGATATTCGACAATCAATTTGGTCATCTCGTGAAGTTGATCCTCGATGCACAACCTCCTCACTGAGCAATAAGGAGTTGCCTGAACCTACGCGAACTCAGCTGACTCCGCTTTTTCACTCCATCTTGTGGCTTTCGTCACATTCGCACGAATCCAAGAATCGTACTATTATCTTGTGGCCCCTTGATCAAGAACACATCCAACCCGGTCCCGCGGTTCCCAGTCCCGGAGTCCCGGAGTCCCGGAGTCCCGGCTTCTTCACCCCGCCTGCTCGCTCTCTTTGACGACGCTGCAGGCAATCTTCGCGGCAAAGTCATCGGCGTCTATGGTCTGCTCTTCGTCTTCAATGCCGGCGCATGGCTCTGGGCCGTGGTCGCCTTCCGCCACTATCCGCTCCTGCTCGGCACCGCTTTGCTCGCCTACAGCTTCGGCCTTCGCCACGCTGTCGATGCCGACCACATCGCCGCCATCGACAATGTCACGCGCAAGCTCATGCAGGAAGGCAAGCGCCCAATCTCGGTCGGCCTCATGTTCTCGCTCGGCCACTCCACTATCGTCGTCATCGGCTCGGTGCTCATCGCCGCCGCCGCCCTCGCCCTTCAGCACCGTCTCGACGCTGCCCGCGACATTGGCGGCCTTATCGGCACGCTCGTCTCGAGTCTTTTTTTGTTTGCCATCGCCATCGTCAACATCGTTGTCCTCGTCTCCATCTATCGCGCCTTCAACCGCGTCCGCGCCGGCGAGCCTTACGTCGATGAAGATTTCGATCTTCTCCTCGCCAATCGCGGATTCCTCGCCCGCATCTTCCGGCCCATGTTCGCGCTCATCCGCCGCAGTTGGCACATGTACCCGCTCGGCGTCCTCTTCGGCCTCGGTTTTGACACCGCAACCGAGATCGGTCTCCTTGGCATCTCCGCCGCCGAAGCCTCACGCGGGCTTCCTCTCGGCTCCATCCTCGTTTTCCCCGTTCTCTTCGCCGCCGGCATGTCGCTCATTGACACCACAGATAACATCCTCATGCTCGGTGCATACGGCTGGGCCTTCATCAAGCCAGTCCGCAAGCTCTACTACAACCTCACCATCACCTTCGTCTCCGTCGTCGTGGCTCTCATCGTCGGCGGTATCGAGGCTCTGGGACTCGTCGCGTCCCAACTCCATCTCACCGGCAGCTTCTTCGCCGCCATCCTCCGCCTCAACTCCAGCTTTGGAACCCTCGGCTATTTCATCGTCGGTCTCTTCGCCCTCAGTTGGATCGTTTCCATCGCCATCTACAAATGGCGGCGCTTCGACGACCTCGAATTCGGCGACTGAGCGCGGCTTCCTGCTCACTGTTCTCTGTTCCCTCGGCCCCTTGGTCCCTGTCTTATCCAGTGGTTCAATGTGCTCAGACAATCGTCTCGGCCACTCCTAGCATCATGTGCAGGGAAGAAGCGGGACCGCCGTTACAAGGACGAGTCCCCTTCCTCTTGCGACGGAGGTCACAAAATGGAAACAGTCTTAATCGTTCTACTCGTGCTTTTTCTGCTCGGCGGTGGTGGATGGGGATATTCGCGGTGGCGAGGTTAACTCGGCTGCCGAATCGACACTTGCCCGATCCCCTTTGCGGCGTGCTCACAGGAGCATAGGCCCCGAACTCGATACGCTAACTCACTGTTCTGTTTATCGTTCAACGAAGGGTCGCTTTATGAAGAAAACAAGCCGGATCGAGATTGCAAGTGACATTGTCGCCTATGTAAGAAAAGAGATGGATAAGCCGCGGCTGACGGAGTCCGTCCGCAAACTCCTCAGCCGCAAGGACGCACCGGCCCTCGAGAAGCCTGCTGCAATCTCTATGCGCCAGTGAATCGCGGGCCTCCGCGTGCCCGCAGCCTTCAACTGCATTGGCTCAAGGTTGCAGGCGCTGGGCGCGCCTGGCAGGTTTCGGTCGGGCCCCTGCAATGCCTGAAGAAGGGACAGTATCCAACGCTTGAGGCCTGTCGGGATTAATCTCGGGTAATCGCTGAAGCAGGACCGCATTCAATAGCGACTTGTGAACCTTGATTCGCCCGTTGTATTCGATAAAACCAAGTTTGCGAAAGCGGTTCATAAAGAAGCTCACGCGAGAACGGGTGGTGCCGACCATTTCCGCCAGGGTCTCCTGGGATATTTTGGGAATGTATTGTTCCGGTTCGCCAGGCTTGCCAAATTCCGCCATTAACAGGAGTATCCGCGCAAGGCGCTTTTCACTGGAATTGAAAAGCTGATCGACCAGGTCGGCCTGAACGCGCATGCTTCGTTCCAGGATGACCTTCATGAACAGGTCTGAGAACCTGTGCTCCCCATGCATAACATGGATCATTTCTTCGCGGCTGATTCTGAAAGCGGTGCAGTCGGTGATCGCGGTGGCGGTTGCCAAACGCAGCCCAGCAATTGTCGCGAGCGCTTCTTCCCCTACAAAGTCGCCTGCGGAGAGAAGCGCGATAGTAGCTTCTTTCCCGGATGGGGACCCCGCTACGATTTTTGCACGGCCCTCTTGAAGATAAAAGACCGAGTCCGCGGGATCTCCTTGTGAAAAGAAGGCTTGCTTTGGCGCCAGTCGGATGATTCTTCTCCCCAATCCGGCGCTAGCAAGGAAAGCGACGGTGTCGAATACTGGCTCTTCGAGCTGAACCATGGAGGGCCTCCTTTAGGTGGGGCCTGCTCACGGTCGCAAACTTTGAGGGAAGACCGCTTGCAGGTGTCCGCGACCGAAATGCCACTTGGTGACCCAAGCGGGTTTGCAAACGGGGAGAAAGGTCGCCTGTACACTCTGACCCTTGGCTCTGAGTCCGACTATACGCCCACTAGAAACGATTGTTCAATTCTGCACAACTTGTTCGCAAGCAATTCAAGTATCTTGGTTTCTGTGACTCCAGGATGACGCCTGACGAGACGCGCCGGGCTCTAGCCGTCAAAACATGCGGTGCGAAAGTTCTACTGGGATGGACGCCTCAAGTCTGAAGCGAGGCGGAGAGCGGAAAGAAGGGATTGAAGCGATGCTTCCTCCAGATAAGACGCGTGAATTGGCCCGCAGCCTCGTCGCTTCGGAAGCCGATACAGCTACGCCCCCCCTTCTCACCGAACCGGCGTCTGTGCGGGTCTACGAAAGGCTGCGCCGGCAACTCGGCGCACCGGTGGGTAGCGAGGGCTTTCATGCGCTCGCTTCCCGCGCCCTGGCACTAGCCAAGTCGGAATCTCCTCGACTCAGCGCCGTGCAGGTAACGCCGAACGGGGATCTGAGCGGTCTTGGCGAAGTCGAATCCGAGATGACCGCGGATGAGGACGGCGAGGCCGGAATCACTCTGATTGCGCAACTGCTCGGGCTGTTTCTCACTTTCCTTGGCGAGGCGACAACCCTTCGTTTGATTGAAGACCTACGCCTTCAGTCCGACATGAGCAAAGTGTCGGGAACATCCGAAGGGGACACGACAGACTCCGCGGCCGATGGCCCGGCAATGGCTGCGGCTTTCGAAGACCTTCTGCTGGAAATTGACCGGCT
>CAZVYV010000252.1:0-4958 GCA_964630985.1 uncultured Occallatibacter sp. | reverse complement strand
CCCGCCTACGCTCAAGCTTCGGCGCGGCATGGAGCGACGGGCGGGCTGGTGCGGATCGGCGAGACGCCGAGCGGCCGGCGGTCGGGCGCGCTTGCCTTGGGATTTCTAACGGGGATCAATCTTTGCCCGCCGTTTCTTGTGGCGGGGGTGCGCGCGGCGCAGCTTGAGCATTTGTCGGCGGCGCTCGTTTTCTTTGTCTGCTTTTTCGCTGGGACCGCGGTGTGGTTTTTGCCGTTTCTTTCGATGGGCCTGGTGCAGCGCACGCCGGCGGTGGTCACGGTTGCACGGATGGTGGCGGTTTTGCTGGCGTGCTGGTATGGATTTTCCGGAGTTTCAATTTTGATCGAGAGGACATTTTATGGCTAGTGGCTCCTCTACTCTTCGGGCCCCTGCACTTCGGGGGCCGGCGGCCCTTCGGCGGCCGAAGGCGTTTCGCGGCGTGGGCCGTTCGATTTTGCTGACGCTGCCGATTGCGCTGTGGTCGCTTCTGATGTTCACGCCTTCGTTCCAGAGAGCGGGGCGGGATGAACACATCGGCGCGGCGGTGGTCATTGTTTTCATGACCGCGCTCTTTTTCCTGATGATGAGGACGGGCGAGACTTATCGCTGGCGGCGGATTTTCTTTGTGGCGCTCGGATTTCTGTTCCCTGTTGGCTTCATCGCTGCCTTAGTCGCCGAGCGCGGCACGATGAGCATTCCAATCAGCCGGATGGTTTCAGGCGACACGCCGTTCTGCTTCATGGTGACGCCATCGATCATTCTGCCGGCGGCATTTGCGAAGACGATCGTTTTTCCGGGGTCGATTTTGCCGACAGCGAGCAATCCGCACTCGATCGCCATCATGATCGGGCTTTGGTTTGCCCTGACCCTGGTACTGGGCAAGGCGTGGTGCAGCTACGCGTGTTTCTTCGGCGGCATCGAGGAGGGCTTTGCCGCATTCGCGAAACGGCCCAGGCTGCACCGGTTCGTCGCCAAATATAGCCACATTTTGCGGCTGGTTCCTTGGGCCATTCTCGTCTTCGTGGTGCTGGTTTCGGCGGCGATTTTCGAGCCGGTTTATTGCATGTGGCTGTGCCCGTTCAAAGCGGTCACCGAGTTTCCCGCGGTGCGCAACGTGGAGACGGCCATCCAGATGGGGGTTTTTGTCGCGCTGTTTCTGGGGCTGGTGGTTGTGCTGCCCTATCTGACCAAAAAACGAACGCAGTGCGGATTCTTCTGCCCGTTTGGCGCGTTTCAATCGATCTCGAACAAGATCAATCTGTTCGAAATTCGTTTCGACCGGGAAAAATGCGTGGATTGCACGCTTTGCCAGACAAGCTGCCCGACGGTGGCGCTTTCGAAAGAGTCGATTCACGAAGGAAAGACGCTGCTGAACTGCATGAAGTGCGGCGCGTGCGTCGATGCCTGCAAGAAGGACGCGGCGGTGTGGCATCTGAAGGGGACCGCGGTCGCCGTGAAGCCGGAGCGCGCGAGGCTGCTGTTTCTTTACGGCGCGTGGGCGATGGCCACGATGTTCGGCGGCAGCATTCTGGCCAATTCCGTCGCAACGATGATGCACTGGCTGCCGGGGAAGTGAAGGAGGAGGCGACAGGGTTCGTGCTATCCCACCCATCCGCAGAAAAAAGCGGATGGATGGGGCACACCGATTTGTGGGAAGTGAAGGAGGGTACGATGCGAGCGCGCATTCTTTCGATTCTGGCCTACACGGGCGCGGGGCTCATGCTGCTCGTCGCCGTCTGTGTTCCGTTTGTGCTGATGGGCGTTTTCAGCAACGTGGTGGCGCACGCGGGGCTGCACATCGACGCGACATACTCGGGCGGCACGATTGCGCGGACGATCCAGCGGGACGGCTACCGGATTGTTGTTTACCAGCCGGTACAGCCGCGATTGCTGGAACGCGTTGAGCCTTTCGTGCAGATTGTGTTTGAGCCGGCGGATTCGCTTCCGGCGCACGTGAGCGACGAGGTCGATCTCGACGGCGACGGACGGCCCGATGTGCGCGTGAGTTTCAGCCTGCCTGCCGATGCTGGCACGAAGATGCGCGGCGACGTGACGGCCCTCAATGGAGGGTACGTCTCGCTCGCCAACGTGGCCGACAAGTCGTTTTCGCGGATGGTGGTGCGGGCGGGAAACCAGATTGTGGTGCGTGTGCCGGTGAAGTGAGGAAGGGGTCAGGTTTCAGGGGTCAGGGATCAGGAAGCGGGTCGGCGGGGGTGCTTTCCCCGGTCCCCAAATTCGAGGGACCGGGGGCACCAATTGTTTTGTGGGATGTGAAGAGACGAAACGCAACCACAGGTCCTTCGACTCCCTTCGTCCGCCACGGCGGACGCCGGTCGCTCAGGATGACAGCGTTGAGGTGAGAGGGCGGATATTGCGGAAAGAGTAGGTGCGGGCGAGGACGCCCGCACGACAGCCGGCGGGGACGCCGGCGCTACAAAGGTCACCGTCACTATTGCGGGAAGGGCACGAATTTGTCTGCGCAGGAGGCGGGGTTGCCTTCGGCGGGAGTTCCCCGGATGGTCGAATCGATCTGCGTCGAAACAGGGCTGGTCGAAGCAGGGCTCATCGAAGCAGGACTCGTGGGGCCGGGGCTCGTGGAACCAGGACTTGTCGAACCGGGGCTCGCCGAATCAGGGCCGGCGGGGAGTTGGAGATTGGTTGCGCCCGGGCCGAGCGTCAAGTCCGCGTGATTCACTTCGTAGGTGTACTTCGCATCGTCGACGATCTGGACGCCGTCGAGCGTGGCTGCGATACGGTGGGTTGGGTCGTAGCCGTTGAAGGTGATTTTGCCGCCGCCCGCGATGCGAACATTGTGCAGCGTGATGTCACGCATCGTGGGCGGTGAGTCGCCCTGCAGCGGACCGTTGGCTGAATACGCGGTATCGAGCGTGATGGGGTTGGGCGAATTGCGGATGCAAACGTCGTCGTAAACCACGTCCTGAGTGAGGCCGCCGCGCGAACCGTTCGACTTGATGCGAATGCCGTTGTCGGGGCCGTCGAGCGAAAGATCGAAGACGCGGATCTTGCTGACGCCGCCGTTGGTCTCGCTGCCGATGGACATGCCGTGACCCCAATAGAAATGGTCGTGGCTGATGGTCATGTTGGTTGCGCCGCCCGGGCCGCCTTTGATGGCAACATTGTCGTCGCCCGCGCGAATGTAGCTGTGGGTGATGGTGATGTTTTTCGCGCCGTCGCCGGGATCGACGCCATCGGTGTTGCGGGCGAGGCGCTGCGGCGTGTCGATCTTCAATCCCCAAACAGTGAAGCCGTCGGCATGATTAAAGACAACGTGGAAGTTTGGCGAGTTCTTGAGCGTGATCCGGTAAAGGGTAAAGTTGTCAGAGTCGTTGGCGACGATGATGCGCGGAACCTGTTGCCCGCCGCCGGCGCGCGCCTGCTCCGCCAGATCCCACCACGAATATTGGGAACCCAGCATCTTTTCGCCGCCGCGGGCGTCGATGACGCCGTCGCCCATCACACCGGAGTTGGGCGCGTGGTCGACAGAGATCAGCGGCTTGCAGCCGCGGGCTCCAGGCGAATGGCTGACGATGCCGCAACTGCCAGGTGAAACGGCAAAGACGGCGGGATCGCGCGAAGCGAAAAGCGTGACGCCAATGCCGACAATGAGCGTGACATCGGGCCGCAATTCAAGAGGCCCGCTGAGGAATGCGTTGTTGGTCTCTTCCACATGGAGGAGCACGGCGCGCCCGCGGCCGCATTTGTCTATTGCGCGTTGAAGCCGCGCGGTGTCGAGCTTTTGCTCATCGGCGGCAGCGAGCGAATGGCCATCCGTATGAAGCTGCGCGTCCACCGTGGTGCAAAGTTGCGGGAATAGCGGTTCGATTACGGTGCGCGAGTCCTGCGCGGCCAGAGAGGACGCGGCACAAAGCACGGCGGCGATAACGACATTGAGCCGGGGAATCGTCAATGGGTACCCTCGAACGCGGCGTAATCCAACGGTAGAACATGCAGCTTAGCGGAAACAAGGGCGGGTTGTTGGATGTGCCGCCTTGAGAGTGCGGGCGGGACGCCCGCACGACAGCGGGCGCGGACGCCGGCGCTACATCGAGTGCAGATGCGGGTTGCGCGCTACCTTACAGCGCGTTTTCGCCGCGCTCGTCGTTGCGGATGCGAATGGCTTCGTCGAGACGGCTGACAAAGATTTTGCCGTCGCCAATGCGGCCGGTGCGGGCGGCGCCGATAATCGCCTGGATCGCTTTTTCCTTCAAGTCGTCGTGAATCACCAATTCGATCTTTACCTTGGGAAGAAGATCGACGGTATATTCGCGGCCGCGATAGAACTCGGTGTGGCCCTTCTGACGGCCGTGGCCGCGGGCTTCGAGAATGGTCATGCCTTCGATGCCTGCTTCAAGCAGCGCATCTTTCACGGCATCCAGTTTTGAGGGTTGCAGAACAGCTTCAATCTTGAGCATACAAAAAATGCCTCGTTCGATAGCGTAACAGGAGCGGCGGCCTCTTTGCCGCTCTATCCGGTAAAAACAGCTTCTAGCTGCTAGCCTCTAGCCCCTAGCTTCTCTGTGCGGGAACGGAACGAATTGCTCGAGCGCAAGAAGGCCAGGAGGCCAAAGGCTAGGTATTGAAATCGTACCCTTCTTCGCCGTGCTGGGAAAGATCGAGCCCGGTCATCTCGTGCTCGGGGGTGACGCGCAGGCCGACGAGCTTGTCCACCACAAAGAGTAGAACCAGAGTGCCGACGATGGAGATGCCCCAGGCCACGCCCACGCCGGCAAGTTGATTCAGGATCTGGCTCCAATGGCCGTCGATGGCGCCGGTGGGGACGCCGGCACCGTAGATGGGATTGATGACACTTGCGGCGAAGATGCCGGTGAGGATCGCGCCGAGAGTGCCGCCTGCGCCGTGAACGCCGAATGCGTCGAGAGAATCGTCGTAGCCGAAGCGGGACTTGACCTGGAAGACCATGAAGGAGCAGAAGAAGC
>CAZVYV010000251.1:0-4978 GCA_964630985.1 uncultured Occallatibacter sp. | reverse complement strand
CCTTTGTTTTTGTGCTTGACAATGGGGATACGTACCGTGATACGTTAGCGCCATGCGAAGAATCGGCGTTCCCGTGGTCATCCGCATCACCGATGACATGCTCGATGTGGCCAAGAAACTGGCCGTGGCGAAGCAAAAGCCCCTGCGCACCCTACTGCGCGAGATCATCGAAGACGTGCTGAAAGAGGCCGCGAAATGATTGATCTTACTTTATCAATCAGGATTCCACAGGGCGGTCGTATTGCTCCGGTAAATCCCGAACGTGATATGCCGGTCATAATGGCCGCGCTCGAAAAAGAAATACGTGAGCGCCTTACTCAGGGAATTGATGCTCCGGGAAAGATTCTGCGCATCAATTTGGCGTGGGAAGATATCGGGGCGGGCGAGAAGAGCGAGACAGAGGTCAAAGTTCCCGAAGGGATGCTGAAGGCGGCGATGAAGCCATTCGGCTGGCACCCGGACAGATACGAGGCCCATCTGGGCGCGTTCTTTGAGGGTGTGTGTGTTCGTGACATCCTCGAAGCTGCCCTGCTCTGGCAGCGGGAGAATCCAACGGAACCCACGAATGCGCAGGCTGAGGAGTTGTCCCAATTCTTTTCCGATAGCACTGGCATGTACCGACTCGAAATTCAAAGGAGATGTAAGGAGTGGGTTCGCCGCATGTACGATGATCCGAAAGAAAGGCTGGCCGTGAAATGAAGTGGCTGGCGTGGGCTTTCTTCATCATTCTGGGCGCGGCGTCGGGAGTCTTTCTCATGCTGATGATCTGGTTTATTTCGATGATCTGTATCGGGTGGCCGAACTGATGCCAACTCCGCTTTTGATCCTGTCTGACTCTCCCTGCGCCACATCCGGCCTTGGGCGCATTACCCGCGAACTGGCTGTGCGTATCCACGAGCACATGAGTGACGTATTCCGCGTGGGTTGCATTGGCCCCGGCTCCGGCCTGCCATTTGATCCGCCGTTCTTCCATCACCGCATCGACCAGATACCGGATTGGACCGTGCCTGAATTGCCTCTGATCTGGCAGGCGTTCGCGCAAGGCCAGCATGGGATTTTGCTGGTAATTTGGGATGCTTCCCGGCTCCTGTGGCTGTCCCATCCAGAGCCTTATTGTGCTAATCCTGAGCTAAAGAAGTTCCTGCTCACCAAGCCCTTCGACCTGTGGACTTACAGCGCCATTGACGCCGAAGGTCCAAACGGCAAGCTCTCGGTGATGCTGAGGGAAGTCTTACGGGGCTTTGACCGCGTACTGGTCTACAGCGAATGGGCGGCACGGATTGTCGAGCGCACGATTGGAGACGGTAAGACGATTGAATCGTTGCCCCACGGTATCGACCCTAAAATCTGGCACGCTCGCGGCAAAGACAAGGCTCGGCGCAAGTTCGGCCAACTCGTGTTCGACCAGGACTTCACTATCGAGCCAAACAAGTTTGTGATCGGCATTGTGGCAACGAATCAGGCGCGCAAGGATTACGGAACGGCCATTAAAGCCATTGCTGAGATTGCCAAGACCGAAGACGTGCTGATCTGGATTCACACTGACGTTCTGCAACGTGTCTGGTCACTCCCTGCGCTTTTGGCCGATTACGGATTAAATGACCGCGCCGTCGTGACGCACGGACAACTTACCGATGAGCAAATGACATGGGCCTATTCAGCTTGCGATGTGACGTTTGGGATCGGACTAGGTGAGGGATTTGGATTTCCTCTGTATGAATCTTTGGCCTGTGGAGTGCCGTGCATTCACGGGAACTATGGTGGTGGTGCAGAATGGTTGCCTGAATCGTTCAAGATCGAGCCAATCGCTTACAGGCAAGAGGGCACGTTTGCTTCCGTCCGGCCCGTCTTCGATGCTCAGCAATGGGCGGATGCTGCTCTCCAGCTCAAGGGCGCGGCTGCTTCTCTGCCTCCCGAACTCAATTGGAACAATCTCTGGCCGCGCTGGGATGCGTGGCTGAGACAGGGCGCCTCTGCGAGAGTTACAGCATGAGTGATTACAAGGTCTATATCGCGCTAGTCAACCGCGAGGACTTACTACAGCGCGCGCTGGTTCATTCTGGCGACGTGATGGAGAACCTGACCGTCATCGATAACTCGAAGAACGGAATAAGCTTTCATCCCGGCTGCAAGGTATTCCGGCCACCTATGCCGATTCAGTTTGTGCATTCGATCAATTACGCGATGCTGGAGACGCGGCGGCAGGGCGCGCATATCGCCATGTGGCTGCATTGCGATGCATGGACGCCTCCGGGTGCATATCTTAGGCTTATCGAGGAAGCGCGGCGGTTCACCGCAGAAGACCGCAAGTGGGGATTGCTGTTCACCAACTACGATGCCTTGCTCGCGATGAATACCGCGTTGATTGACGACGTGGGCCTATGGGACCAGAATCTTCCCTGGTATCACTCTGACGAGGATTACTATCGGCGAGTTACGCTAGCTGGGTATGAGGCAATCGATACGCACATCGATGTGTTCCACGATTACAGTCAGACAATTAAAAGCGATCTCGATGTGAATTTCATGAACGACATCACGCATCCGCTGCATGGCCAGTATTACCGGCTCAAGTGGGGAGGTCCGCCCCACGAAGAGCAGTTCACAAAGCCGTTTAACAGAGATTTTGCGAAATAATGTCCTATTAACTAACTAGATTCCTTTTTAAATACACCGCTTGACTTGACCATAGGAATACGAGAAATGGCGCATTTTCGATGTGTGCTATTCTCGTTTCGTGCTTTCAGTTGCCACACGCGAACCTAATCCAGCAGTTCTCGATGGCTTCTTTGCGAGGATGGCAGCGAAGGATGCACGGCCTCGATTGGCCTACTACGCCAGCAAGCTACCCGACAAAGAAACATGGTTTCAAACCCCGGAAGGCTATCGGATTTACAAGGATGTGCCGATTGCGCGCACCGGCAGCCAGAACTATCTGGGGCGAGAAATCAAGAAGAACCCCGGCTATTGTTCCACGTGGAACATTGGCGATGATGACCAGGTGACGGTCTACCGGCCTGAGTCTGAAGTTCTCGCACCAGCCGCTCTCGCTTCATTTGAGGGTAAATCAGTTCTTGACGAGCATCCCGCTGATCCGCAAATCCTGATCGATGCACTCGACGAGTACGAGGCTGTTGGCCGTGGCCACGTTCACAACGTGCGGGTTGGAGAGCGGATGCCGGATGGAGAAATCGGGCCAATTGCCGATCTTTGGGTGAAGCACCCGGACCTGAATGTGAAGATCGAGGAAGGCATTCGGGACGTGTCTTGCGGCTATACCTTTGTGCTGGCTAAAGATGAACATGGTAAATTCATCATGACGGACATCAGGGGCAACCATGTTGCCGTGGTGCCCACTGGCAGAGCAGGGCGTTTGTATGGAATTGGTGATAAGGCGTTAGAATCAACGAACAGGAGATTCACCATGTCGAATCGTTTGCTGGTCGCTCTTGGCCTCCAGGCCGCGCTCAAGGATGCAAAGCCCGATGAAGCCGCCGCTCTGGTCGATTCCGCGATCAAGGATGCGAAGTCCGTCAAGGATGAGGAAGAGTCCGAAGCTGAAGCAAAGCGCGAGGAGAAAGAGCGCGAAGCCAAGGATTCCAAGCGCAAGGCCGCTCGTGACGCCGCAGAGCATCCGGCGAAGTGCATGTGCGATGACTGCATGGATGCGCGCGACTCCAAAAAGGGCGGCAAGGACGCCAAAGAGGAGTTCGGCGAGGACGAAATGACGGACGCCGACAAGCTCGAAGAGGAAGAGAAAAAGGACGACAAGGAAGAAAAGAAAGAGGCTACCAAGGATGGCAGCGCTCTGGTTCTCCCTTCCGAAGAGCACTCCAAATCCGAATTCTCGACCGGCGATGCGGCCAAATTGCTGCTTGCGTTGAAGCCCACCATCGCGCGGCACGGTGACAAGGGCGCGAAGGATGCTCTGAACAAGCTCTGCAAGGGAATCCGCGAAGTCAAGGCGGGCGCAAAGGACGCCGCAACCGATCCTTTCGTTCTTCTGACCAACATCACCAGCGCCGATGGGATCAACGACAATGAGCCGGAGATTCCGATGTTCCAATTTTTCAACGGCAAATCGCACGCCGATGGCCTCAAGGCGTGGAATGAGTATCAGGACCGTCGCGCAGCCCGTCGCCGCGCATAACGAACCAAAGGAGCAATCCCATGCCCGCAAGCATCATTCCGGTAACAGGACTCATCCAGGGGCCAATCGGCACCATCTCGCAGTCCGACTACCCGTTGACCACCAACCGGCTGCTGAATCCGACCGATACGCTTTCGGCTTTGTTCGGAGAAACGCTGGTGCTGAACTCGAACAACACCTATTCGACCGTGAAGCAGTACATCACAGTGGACAGCTCCTCGGTCACCGGAACCACGCCGCTTGCGTTTGCGCAAGCCAACGTCAAGACCAATACGTATTATCCGGCGGGCTCTGAAGGCACGCAGATGGGTTCGGGAGTTTATCTCCCCGGCCAGCCAACTGACGGTCTCGTGCGCGGCACCATTACGGTTGCGGTGCCGTATGGAACCCCTGCCGGGGCCGGTGCGCAGGTATATATCCGCACCGCGCTGAATGGCAGCTATCCGAACAGCTTTGTTGGATCGATTGAGGGGTCATCGCTCACCGGGAACGTTCTCTATACCGGCGGAATCGTTTTCGCCACAGGCATTCTCTCGACCGATCCCGCAACCGGGCAAATTGTGGCCCAAGTCACCATTTTGAACAGACTCATCCCGTAACACTGGAGCGCAACGATGAACACGAATGATCGCTATCTGACCGCATCACGAAAGGGCGTTCAGGAAACTCTTGCAGAGGTTTGCGCGCAGGCCGGTATTTCGGTATCGGCCTATACGCAGAGCCTCATGAAGTTACGGATGGGCGGAACAAGCGCCAACCTGCTCGGAGCCAAGGACGCCTCATCGACCGGCCAGATTTTCGTCCAGTCGGAACTGAACAAGCCGGATG
>CAZVYV010000250.1:0-5005 GCA_964630985.1 uncultured Occallatibacter sp. | reverse complement strand
CGATGACGCCGGCTTCGGAGGCGAGGACAACGAGATCGTCCTTGGTCACGATGTATCGGCCGGGACGGAGGCCGTTTCGGTCGAGCGTGGCGCCAATAACGCGGCCATCGGTGAATGCGATGGCCGCTGGACCATCCCACGGTTCCATGAGCGACGCGTGGTACTCGTAGAAGGCGCGCTTGTCCTCGTCCATATCGGGATTGCCGGCCCAGGCTTCGGGAATCAGCATGGCCATGACGTGGGGCAAGGAACGGCCGGACTGGAAGAGGAATTCAACGGCGTTGTCGAGGGAGCCGGAATCGCTGCCGCCGGGTACGACGACAGGATAGAGCTCCTTAATCTTGTCGCCGTGGAGCGCGCTTTCGAGAACCGACTGCCGCGCATTCATCCAACTGACGTTGCCGCGAATGGTGTTGATTTCGCCGTTGTGCGCGACGTAGCGGTAGGGATGAGCCAGCGGCCAGCTTGGGAATGTGTTGGTGGAAAAGCGCTGATGGATAAGCGCGAGGGCGCTGGTAACGAGAGGATTGGCGAGCTCAAAGTAAAACTTCTCAATCTGCGGGGCCAGCATAAGGCCCTTGTAGATGATGGTTCGACAGGAGCAGGAGGGAACGTAAAAGGTTTCCTTGTCCTCGATCTCGGAGGCGAAGATTTCGTTTTCTGTGCGGCGGCGAACGCGATAGAGAAGGCGCTCGAAAGCATCTTCGTCGAGGTCGTTGGGGCGGCCGATGAAAAGCTGTTCGATGTAGGGCTGGGAGTTACGGGCTTCGCGGCCGATGGCATCGCCGTTGACGGGCGTGTCGCGCCAGCCGAGGACGGTGCAGCCTTCTTCCTGGGCAATGCGCTCAAAGACGCCTTCGCACTGCAAACGGTTCTGGCGCTCGACGGGAAGGAAGCACATGGCCACGCCGTATGCGCCGGATTCTGGCAACTTGATGCCCAGCTCGGCACATTCCTTTATGAAGAAAGCGTGGGGAATCTGAATGAGGATGCCCGCGCCGTCGCCAGTCTCGGGGTCGCAACCGGCCGCGCCGCGATGAGTGAGGTTGATGAGAACCTCAAGGCCCTTGCGGATGATTTCGTGACTCTTCTCGCCCTTGATGTTCGCCACGAGACCCATGCCGCAGGCATCGTGCTCATCCCGAGGATGATAGAGGCCTTGCGCTTGCGGTGGGCGGAGACGGCGATTCGAGGATCCCATAGCGTCCTTTGCGAGCAGTTTTTGTATTGCGACAACTTGAATGCTGTGAAGTACACATCCACTCTGCGATTCTGAGCACGAAAATCGCCTTGCCAGCAGATCGAGAGGTTGAGATGAGCAGAGCCGGCCGCATCCCGGAGCTGCGCTGCTTTTAATATAACCAAAAACCGCCGTCAATGCAGTAGGTCCTTTCAGAATGGGGGACGATGGGGCAGGAAGGGCTGCGATATTAAGGGGATTGCGGCCGCAGCGGTCTTCGGACCGACGCTCTCGAGACCTCGCATGGTCTGTGTTTTCTACCGTATACTCGGGGTCAATGAAGCGCATAAGCCAGACGATTCTGGTCACCGGCGGTGCGGGGTTCATCGGTTCGAACTTCGTTTTGGGCTGGATGAAAGCCGATGCTCGATCGAAGGCGAGCCCGGTGGTGAATCTTGACCTGCTGACCTACGCTGGGAACGCCGCGAACCTTGCGCCAATCGAGGGCGACGAGCGTTACACCTTTGTGCGCGGCGATATTTGCGACGCGGAACTGGTCGGTTCGCTGTTCAGGAAATACCAGCCGCGGGCCGTCGTCAACTTTGCCGCGGAAAGCCATGTGGACCGCTCCATCGTCGCGCCTGAGGAATTCATCCGCACCAACCTGGTCGGCACGTATATGCTGCTGGAACAGGCGCGGGTATATTGGACAGGGCTCGAAGAGGCCGATCGCGCGACATTCAGGTTCTTGCATGTGTCGACGGACGAGGTGTATGGGTCGCTACGTCCGCACGATCCGCCATTCAGCGAGGAGAAGGCCTACGCGCCGAACAGCCCGTATGCTGCATCAAAGGCGGGATCGGATCACCTGGCGCGGGCCTACTTTCACACGTTCAACCTGCCGGTGGTGACCACGAATTGCTCGAATAACTATGGACCGTACCAGTTTCCGGAAAAACTGATTCCGCTGACAATTCTGAATGCTCTGGAGGGCAAGCCGCTGCCGGTGTACGGCGACGGAAAGAACGTGCGCGACTGGCTGTATGTGGAGGATCACTGTGCGGCGATTCGCGCAGTGCTCGCGAATGGGCGGCCGGGACAGACGTATAACATTGGCGGGAACAGCGAACGGGCGAACATCGACGTGGTGATGGCCATCTGTGACCTTGTCGACGAGATGCGGCCGGAACCGAATGCAGCGCCGAGGCGAAGGCTGATCACCTTCGTTCAAGACCGGCCGGGGCATGATCGCCGTTACGCGATCAACGCCAAGAAGATTCAGCGCGAATTGGGATGGAAACCGGCGGAGGGATTTGAACGAGGCCTGGGCAAAACGGTGCGCTGGTATTTGGAAAACGGGGACTGGGTGAAGAACGTACGGACCGGGGCTTATCGCGACTGGATCGCGAAGAACTATGCGGAACGGGCGGAGATAAAGGGATCAGGGGCCAGGGATTAGGGATTAGAAACCGGCAGGTTCGAGGAATTGCGATGAAGGGAATCATTCTGGCAGGGGGATCGGGGACACGGCTGTACCCCGTGACCCACGTGGTTTCAAAGCAGCTGCTGCCGGTCTACAACAAACCGATGATCTATTACCCGCTGAGCACGCTCATGCTGGCGGGGCTGCGCGAGATTCTGATCATCTCAACGCCGCAGGACACGAGTCGCTTCAAGGAATTGCTTGGAGACGGGGGAAAGTGGGGCCTGGAGATCTGCTACGCGGTGCAGCCCAGTCCCGATGGATTGGCGCAGGCGTTTCTGATCGGCAGGGAATTTATCGCCGGGCAGCCGAGTGCGCTGGTGCTGGGGGACAACATTTTCTACGGGCAGGGCTTCTCTCAGCAATTGCAGTCGGCAGCAAGGATCAAAGAGGGCGCGACGATCTTTGCGTACCCGGTGGAGGATCCAGAGCGGTACGGCGTGGTGGAATTCAACAAGCAGGGGCGGGCGGTGAGTATTGAAGAGAAGCCGGCGCATCCGAAGTCGCGCTACGCGGTCACGGGGTTGTATTTTTATGACGGAGACGTGGTGAAGATCGCCGAGACGCTGAAGCCATCGGAGCGTGGGGAGCTGGAGATCACGGACCTGAACCGGCGTTACCTGGAGGCAGGGAAACTTAAGGTGGAGATCATGAGCCGCGGAATGGCGTGGCTCGATACGGGGACGCACGATTCGCTGCTTGAAGCTGCGCTGTTCGTGCACACCATCGAGCGGCGGCAGGGTTTGAACATTGCGTGCCCGGAGGAGATCGCTTACCGACAGGGATTCATCAACGCAGAACAACTGGAAAAGCTGGCCGCGCCGATCGCGAAGAGCGGCTACGGACAGTACTTGCTTGCACTCGTGCATGAGCCATATTTTGCCGCCAGAACCGAGTAACCATGAAGATTGACGAGACAGCGTTGCCGGGTGTGCTGGTGCTTACCCCGAAAATCTATCGCGACGATCGCGGCGCATTCTCTGAGACCTTCAATCTCCGCCGGATGGCGGAGGCGGGTCTGCCGACACAGTGGGTTCAGGATAATTTTTCGGTTTCGCCGAAGAATGTGCTCAGGGGAATTCATTACCAGATTGCGCAGCCGCAAGGAAAGCTGGTGCGGGTGACGCGTGGAGCGGTGCTCGATGTGTCCGTGGACTTGCGGCGCAGTTCGCCGACGTTTGGCAAGCATGTGGCCATTCAGCTGAGCGAAGAAGACGGCAGGATCCTGTGGATTCCGCCGGGATTCGGTCACGCATTTCTGGTTCTGAGTGAAATCGCCGGCTTCGCCTATAAGGTTACAGATTATTATTCGCCAGAGGGCGAGAGGACGATCCTGTGGAACGATCCGGAGTTGGGAATCAAGTGGCCGATCGCCGCGGGCGAGGCGAAAGTGTCAGAGAAGGACGCCAAGGGAAAGCTGTTGCGCGACGCGGAAGTATTTGCGTAAATTGAGCCGGGAAGCAAGCCACGATCAAACTTGAATAGCAGGAGAGACTGCGTGAGCGAGAATCTGTGCGTGGGTGCGTCGGCCGCGGCGTTGCCGGGCTGGATGGGGAAATTGACGAGACGCTCGGGCGATGACAAGCCGAAAGAGATGGCCGCGCCGCATCCGGTCGGCGAAGTCTTTGGCAAGGTGCCCGAGGTCGCGATCGGCTTCTGGATTATCAAGATTGCCGCGACGACGCTGGGCGAAACCGGCGGCGACTCACTCTCCATGTCGCTGAATCTGGGGTATGCAACGAGCACGATTATCTTCTTTGTGCTTTTTGCGGTTGCAGTCGGGGCGCAGATTCGGGCGCATAAATTTCATGCGTTCCTTTACTGGGCAGTGATCGTCGCGACGACTTTGACGGGGACGACGTTGGCGGACTTCGCCGATCGCTCATTGGGCATCGGGTATCTCGGCGGATCGCTCATCCTTTTCGCGCTTGTGATTGCAACGTTGGCAACGTGGCGGCTGAAGATGGGGTCGATTTCTGTTGAATGCATCACTTCGCCGAAGGTGGAGATGTTTTACTGGACGACCATTCTCTTCTCCAACACGCTGGGTACAGCGCTCGGCGATTGGGTTGCGGATTCGGGCCCGGGCTACGAAGGGGGCGCACTGATTTTTGCCGGATGTATCGCGATCGTTGCGCTGATTTACTTTTTCACCAAGGCGTCGCGGGCCGTGCTTTTCTGGACGGCGTTTGTGCTGACACGGCCGCTGGGCGCAACGCTGGGCGATCTGCTGACGAAGCCGGTTGCGAATGGCGGCTTGAATCTGAGCCGGTACAGCTCGTCGGCGGCGATTGCGTGCTTTATGGTGATCTGCGTTCTGGCCTTCCCGCAGCGGGCGGGGC
>CAZVYV010000249.1:0-5028 GCA_964630985.1 uncultured Occallatibacter sp. | reverse complement strand
CTCAGCGCGCCAATAAAAATTAGTCGAGATCAATTGGCCCGCGGCGTCCCGCAGATCGAGCTTGATGAAGTGGACAGGCGAAACCGTCGCCGGCAGATCGATCGGGCCTAAATCCGTGGCAACATCGGGTGCGGCTGTGAGCGTGCTCTCGTGCTCGTACGCCAACGACCCGTCGAGGTTGTACACGCCAACGTGCGCGCGCAGATTCGCCATGGCGTCCGACTTGTTGTTGATGACCTGTACGTTGCCTGTGGCTTCGTTGTACTGGATGTGAACCAACTCCGACGCATGCATCACGGCGAAGTACGAAGACATCGGCTCCAGATCATAGTGGTAGATCTGCCACACGAAGCTGGGTTGCGCGGGATTGCTCATCCACGTGATCACAGCCGTTGTCGGATGGAAAAGCAGCGCGTTGCGGCCCTCATACATGGCGCGGAATGCTTCGTAGTTGGCCAATTGCCCCTTGCGCGCGAAGTCAGCCAGGTTCGCGATCTTTCCGTAGCGCCCGGCGAGGATGAGCGGGTACAGATCGCCATGCTGGTTGCCCTTGGCCAAATCGTGCGCGGCCCAGTCGTCGTCGATCGTCTCCCAATCTTTCTCGGGCATCATGCCGCGAATGGATTCAAGCGTAGGGATCGAAATGCTGCCCGTTTCGGTCTTGAAAAAGTCGTCGGTGACGGTGTAGAACTCGCGCGGCGCGCGCCAGAAGTACGGCCCGTGAGAGCGCACGCCCGGGCCATCGGTCGAATTTGGCCAATAGATTCGCGTGGGATCCGTCGCGGCCAGCAGCGTGCGCAGGTCGGCGTCGATCTCCGGCGGAGGGTCGCCCTCGTTGCGCGCGCACCACAAAAGGATCGAAGGATGGTTGCGGTAGCGCAGAACCTTGTCGCGCACGTTGGCGACGTAGGTGGGAACATCGGTGGGGTTGGGGCCGTCGAGCGGATTGGGCTGGAAAAATTCATCCCACACCAGCAGTCCATACTTGTCGCACAACTCGTAAAAATCCTCGCCGGTGCTCTGGCCCACCCAGTTGCGAATCAAGTTGAGATTTGCCAGCTTGTGCAGGCGAATCTCGTTGTCGAGCCGCTCGCGCGGAATGCGTTTCAACGCTTCGTCGAGTCCCCAATCGCCGCCGCGAATGAAAATGAGCACGCCGTTCACAGAAACCGTGAGCGTGTCGGTGCCGGGAACGGAGTAGCTGATCTTCCGAATGCCGAACTCCACATCCTGCGCGTCGGAGATGTCAGGGCCCGTTCGGAATTCAAGATGCAGTTTGTACATTGGTTGCGCGCCGTAGCCGTTCGGCCACCACAGGCGCGGATGCTCCATGTGCAGCGCGGGCGTATTGTTCGCGTCGAAAGTGACTTGCTGCGAACTGTTCGGTGCGAGAGTCACCTGCCGCTCGAAGACAATGCTCCCGATCGTGCCGCGGACTTCTCCCGCCACCGGCTGATCGCTCACATTCTCAACCGTTGTCGCGACGGTCACATCCGAGGAATCGGTCTTTGGCAGCGGCAGGTCCGTCGTGACAAACGGATCTTTCAACTGCACGGGGCCAGTGGCGGAGAGAAACACCTTCTGCCAGATGCCGGTGTCGCGATCGCGCACGGCATCGAGCCAGTCCCAGCCGAGAGTCGACAGAAATGTCGGGCCATCGAGCGCAGTGATGCCGCCGTTCTGACCGACACCGTTGCGAAGCGAATGCTCATGTGCGACACCGGGATGCGGCTCCGGTGTGATGAGCACAGCCACCACGGCAGTCTCGCCAGGTTTCACCTGCTCGGTTACGTCGAAATTGCCGCGAATGAAGGCGCCGCGCATCGTGCCAACCGGCGCGCCGTTTACCCAGACTTCGGCGGAGTAGTTGATGCCGTCAAAGTTGAGCCAGACGCGGCGATCCTTGTAGGCGCTGGGAATGTGAACAACTGCCCGGTACCAATACGAGGTGTGGACGAGGCTTTCGGGAATGATTTCGGGACGCTCATTTTCGCCGTAAAGCGGTTCGGGATAAACGTGATCGTTGACCAGGGTCGTCAAAATCGTTCCCGGCACGGTGGCCGCGTACCAGCCGCTGGCGTCGAAGCCCGCGGTCGAGACCTGCGCGCCAGGTTGCGGCACTTTTGCCACGTCTTGCAACTGCCAGCCTGAGCCAAGCGTTACAGGCTGCGGAAGCGGCGCGGCAGCGACGGCCTGAGACGAGAGCACGAATGAAATCGAAACCAGGGATGAGATGCAAAAACAAAAGCGGTGCAAACGGTTCTTAAGCAACGGACGGCCACCTCGTTCGGTTGATCGCATCAAAAACGTGTGCGGGAACACGCCCAACATTGTCTCAAATGCGGCTCACTTCGGGTGGCCGGCGACCCACTTGCAATAATTGCTTCATGGAGTTCCAACGTTCATCCGGCGTTTTGCTGCACGTGAGCTCATTGCCATCCTACGGCGGCATCGGCGACCTGGGTCCCGCGGCGCATGAGTTTGTGAGCTTTCTCGCGCGCGCCAAGCAGCATGTATGGCAGGTTTTGCCATTGTGTCCCACGGGATACGGCAATTCGCCCTACGCCGGGTCATCGGCGTTCGCTGGAAATCCATCGCTCATCAGCCTCGAATTTCTCGCCGACTGGCGATGGATCGATGGCGCGCGCATCGCAGGACTCGCTGGACGCTCTGGCGCCGTCAACTTCGATGAGGTCGAGGCGCGAAAGCTACCGTTGCTCCAGGAAGCGGCGGGAAATTTTCTCGATCGCGGGCTCGACTCGCCGGCACTCGCCGATCAGTGGGCCGATTTTGAAGCATTTTGCCGCGATGAAGCTGCCTGGCTCAACGACTATGCGCTTTACGCCGTGCTGCGCCGCAAATTCAATACGGGCGCGTGGACCGAATGGCCGAAACCGCTGCGGCGCCGCGATCCGCAGGCGCTGGCGCAGGCTGAAGCGGATCATGAGCGCGCAGTTGCCATCGAGCGGGTGCTTCAATTCGCGTTCGCTCTGCAATGGGAACAGCTGCGGGACGCGGCGGATGAAAACGCACTTCGAATCCTTGGCGACGTAGCAATTTTCGTCAATATGGATTCGGCTGACGTTTGGGTTCATCCCGCAATCTTCGAGCTTGACGACGATTTGAAGCCGATACGCATCGCCGGCGTTCCACCCGACTATTTTTCGCCGACAGGCCAGCGCTGGGGCAACCCGCTTTATCGCTGGGACGTGCTGGCCGCGCCCAACGCAAACGGAATTCGATTCGATTGGTGGGTCGATCGCATTCGTCGCGCCGTGGATCTCTACGACATTGTGCGCCTCGACCACTTTCGCGGATTCGAGGCCTACTGGGCCATTCCCGCCGAGGAGGAGACCGCGGTCAACGGCGAATGGATCAAGGCGCCAGGGCTTGAGCTGTTTCGCGCGCTTGAAGCGGCGCTCGGTCCGCTGCCTCTCGTGGCGGAAGATCTTGGCCTCATCACGCCGGAGGTCGACGCGCTGCGGCAAGATCTGGGCATGCCGGGGATGAAGGTGTTGCAGTTCGGATTCAGCGATAAAGCCGCGCACACGCATCTGCCGCAGCAGTTCACGGCCGGCACCGTGGCCTATACCGGCACGCACGATAACGACACGACGCAGGGATGGTGGAACTCCGCGGGTAAAGAGGTGCGTGCGGCTGTCGAAGCGCTCGTGGGTCCGGTCGGCGGCCGTCCGGCGTGGCCGCTGATTCGCGCAGCCGAGGCCAGCGTGGCAGAGATGACGATCGCGCCGGCGCAGGATCTGTTGGAGCTGGGATCGGAGGCGCGCATGAATACACCCGCGGTACCGTCAGGAAACTGGAGCTGGCGCGCACCCGAGAATTGCTGGACAGATGAATTGGCCGCGCGCCTGGCCGCGACCGCCGAGGTCACCGACAGGGACAACGACCCGCTCGCCGAACCGGAAAGAGAAGACAAAGGCTAATCCGCCTTCACGCCGTTCCGGCCGATCCAGATGCGGAACCCTTTGGGATCGCGTGGATTTCCAGCATTCGGTCTATCAATGCGCATGCTTCCCGTTCCGTTAATCCCCGGACAATCGTGTGCGTTTTTCCAGCCGCACGGAATTGGACTTTGCTCGTCTTTGGATCCGTATCGGTTCGGAAAGCCCAGATATAAGCCGGAGGGACATATCTCAAGTCATAAAGGTCCCGGGTCGCGAAGCTGTCCGTGCCCGACACGATCCCCACTATGCTGCGTCGAATGCTCAACGCCATTAGATCGAAGGTCAACTCGGTCCGACCTGTCATGCTCCACAAGAGCCAGCCGACGGCGAAGCACGATCCTGCAGCACCGGTTGCCAAGCACACCCACGCGAAGATCGAAAGATTGGAGTTCGCAGGAACGCTTCCTACCGAAAACCATGCAAGCGTGCTCCAGAGCAACATGAGAATGAAAGCAACGACGGACTGTAAATTCCGTCGTGCTGGAATTTCGACTCGAATCCCGCTGCCAGCCGATTCCCAGGTCAGCTTTCCGGCGAGTTTCTGAAGCATTTTGACGGGCTGCCCCCTAACTCAAGAAGTCTCTCAACGCGAATGAGTCCACAGCATCCGCTAGCGGTACGTCGAATCGTCAAACCGGCTCATGTCGATTGAGTCGTCAAGCACGCCAAGCGTCACCACTGCAAAGGTAAAAACTGTAGTCTCGGGCTCGAGATGCCCGCCGAAAGCCTTGTCGGCGTTCGCCAGCGTGATGTGTGGATGAATCCTGCCGTCCATAACCATGCCGCTCATTCCGATGATATCGGCCGACGCCGTTGGGTTCTTGACGAACAGATCCATCGACGGCAAGTTGCGATTCAAAACCTGATGCACCTGGTAGCCGCGCACCGATCCGAAAGCCGAGAGAATCACGGCGTTCTTGATCTTCTCCTGCGCAACCATCTTCTGCAGCCCGGCGAGCAGGTCGGTGCCGTACTTGAAGCGCAGCACCACGATGCGTTCCAGATGCCCGCTGACGGCGAAGACGTCGGGTACGTCTGGGCTGTTTGGCTTCGAGTCGACCGC
>CAZVYV010000248.1:0-5038 GCA_964630985.1 uncultured Occallatibacter sp. | reverse complement strand
TGACTTCGCAGCTAGCTGCCGCCTGACGACGAACCAGGCGATTCCAGCAGCGATTGCCAAAACCAGAACGCCCATGACTGCGATACGTTGCCAGGGAAGCTCCCGAAGGCGATTCATGCGCAGCCGCATCGAAGATGCAGAGACCTTCTTGCCTCCGCTGCCTTGCCACGCGCGCAGATCCGCATCCAATTCCGCCGCGCTCTGATAGCGGTTTTGCGGTTCCTTCTCAAGGCACTTGGCGACGATATTGCTCAATGTGCCCGGGATATTCTTGTCGACATCCGATAACGGAATAGCGCGCTGCTGCGAGCGCATGAGCAGACTTGCGATCGCGCTTTCAGCGCGAAAGGGCGTGAACCCGGTGACCAACTCATACAGGATCAGGCCGAAAGTGAAAACATCGGAACTGGCCTTTAGATCTTTCCCCTGCGCTTGCTCCGGAGACATATATTCGATTGTGCCCAGCATCGCGCCGGTTCGCGTCATTCCATCGCCGCTGATGGTCCGGGCCAAGCCGAAATCCATCACCACCACTCGGCCGCTCACATCGCGCATGATGTTGCCGGGCTTTAGATCGCGATGAATAATTCCTTCACGATGGGCAGCCGCAAGTCCGGCAGCTACCTGCTCCATAATGTCGACTGATTCCGCAACCTCAAGCTTGCCGCGGTCCTTGAGCAGCTGATGAAGGTTCTGACCCTCAACGTACTCCATGGTGATGAACTTGATTCCGTCGGCTTCACCAAGATCGAAAATGCGGATGATGTTTCGGTCAGTGACCTGGCGCGCAAGGATAAGTTCCTGCTTGAAGCGCTGCAGAATTTCAGGATTGTTGGAGAGTTCGGGCTTGATGACCTTGAGTGCGACCTCGCGTTCCAATTCCAGATCGCGCGCTTTATAGACCGCCCCCATGCCACCTTCGCCGAGAGTTTTGATGATCTCGTAGCGGTTCGCAAAGACAGTTCCCGGCTGCAAAGATGTGTCCCTCAGTGCGCCGGAGCCGGCAACGGCCGCAGCCCCTGCGAGGCGGACCTGCGCCCCGGGAGCCATCGTCACGCCGGATGGGAAATCTCCCAGATTCGTCGATGCCGCCAGAGTCGGCTTGTCATTTTCGATGATGGTCGGAGCTTCAGAGGATGCGGTCGGCGCCATGGCTGGTGGCACCGGACCCTTCACATTTGTTTCGATCTCGCTTGAAATTGGCGGAACGGACACACTTTTATCGACCACGATTGTCGGAGCTTCCGGCTCGTACTTTTGTTTCTTTGGGTCGTCCATGCCTGATCCGCCCCGCGGAGTGGTCTGTGAATGTGAGTCTTATGACCTGATGAAAGAAGCTACCTTGGCCCGTCTTACGTCGCGGAGATCGCCGCAAGACCAGCAGCCACAGCGTTCCTGGAATCGCTGTAGCGCGAAGCCGCAAATCTAAACCCAGTGCGGCCAAACGGGGAGCGGCGGCTCCGAACGGTGTGAAAAAAATCTCTCATCAATGCCGAAAACGCCGTAAGAATTCGTATCTGCAGTATATACCCCGGTCAAATCAGTTTTGAATGATTGATTTGGTGCCGGGAGCCGAAACAAACAGTCGGTCGATGTCAAAGATCTGGGGACTCGAGATTGAATTCGCTACATACCGCTCTGGGCCGAACGGCAAGCTATCGTTGCTCGATCCTTCTGAGCGACGGGGCAAGCAGGCAGCGCAACGCGACGCATAATTCAACCTGAGTCTATTCTCTCCCTGCAAAGGTTCTTTCGGATCGAGCGGGATGGAAGTTCGACAATCAGTTTTGTTGAATTCTGACCGTTTGCCTCTCTTCTCTTAGTACAGCGACGGAAAAGACGCCTTCCAGGCACTCAAAGACGAGGCGCTCCCTGACCCCCGCCCGGCAGACACGCAGACTGTGGTCGGTGCCGTCAACAACAGAGGGCATCGACAGCTTAAGACCGCCTGCCAGGACGCACTTTAGATTGCCGCCGATCATGTTCGACAGCTCGCCGAGCACATCCCGAACCACGTCATCTACGACCTCCGGCGGGCTGATGGAAAGAAAATGGGCAGCGAACGCGCAAGCCTGCTTACGGTCGCATTCCAGTGCCAACGCTCCTTTCCAGTCTCCCGCCAAATGAATCGTTGATGTCAAGCGGTCCCCGCCGGGGTTCCAAGGTCGACTAGATTCGCTCACTTCCAGGCACACCATGGTCCGAAACACATACTCCACGATCTGCGCCAGCTCGCCCATCTGTATTTCAATATTCGATTCGGTCGGCATGAGTGCCCTCTCAGCGTGCGGCGTAGACAACTGCATTTCCTACAGAGATTTTTTCGAAGTACTCTTCGATTCCGAATGCCGTCTCAATCCCTCCGAGCAACAGCCATCCGCCTCGAAACAGGGTGCCGTGGAGTTCTTTCAAGATGTTCATCTTTGTCTCTGCATCGAAATAGATCATGACATTGCGGCAGAACACGAGATCGAAGGGCCCGAGTGCGCGCATACTGTTGCGCAGGTCGATGGTTGCAAAACTGACCATACGGCACACCTGATCGTCCAACTGCCAGACAGTCCCGGTGCGGCGAAAATGCTTAATCAAGAGGGCAGCGGGCAGGCCTCTATTCACCTCGATTTGTTGATACTTTCCGGATCGGGCGCGCTCCAAAGCCTGCGAAGAAAAGTCGGTACCGAGAATCTGAACGTTCCAGTGGCTCAACCCTTCCTCTATCAGAAGCATGGCCAGGCTATAGGCTTCCTGCCCGGTCGAGGAGGCAGCCGACCAGAACCGCATTTTCTTTGTATCCCTTCGTTCTTTGATCAACCGAGGGAGAAGAACAGTCCGTATGGCATCGTAGTGACAAGGATCGCGGAAGAAGTAGGTCTCGTTCGTCGTCATGGCCTCCACCACCTGGTGGCTGATCTCCGGCTGACGAGTGGACTGAATGAGCGCGCATAGGTCGTCAATGGACTCCAAGCCCAGCTGCCTGACGATGGGTGCGAGGCGGCATTCGAACAGGTAGCGCTTATCCCCCTCAAGCACAATCCCCGCATGAGAATAGACGTGCTCCAGAAGGAACTTGTAGTTCTTTGGATTGATCGCCGCGATTGAGGTAGCACAAGACATCCATCGGCTCCCTTTGGTTCAGTCCACCCTGCGCAATATTTCAGGCACCACCTGGTCGAGCGGCAGAACGCAGTCGGCAAGGCCGGCATTTACTACAGCGCCGGGCATTCCCCAGACCACGCTCGAGGCCTCGTCCTGTGCGAGGATGCTCGCGCCCTGAGTTTTCAGGATCTCGGCGCCGCGCAGCCCATCCTGACCCATGCCGGTGAGTATGACGGCAACAACCGCGCCGCCATATGCCTCGCCGATCGAAGAAAAAAGCGCATCGACCGAAGGCCGGCATGAGTTCTGCGGCGCTGACTGGTCCAGGAACACACGGGCTTCGGCCCCATTGCCGACAACCTTCATATGAAAGTCTCCCGGCGCAATCAATATTCTCCCGGCAGCAACCTGATCGCCCTGGCTCGCCTCTTTGACGGAGAGCCGGCAAGAGGAGCAAAGACGTTCGGCGAGAAAACGCGTGAACAGCGGGGGCATGTGTTGCACGATCAAAATGGGCAGGGGAAACTCGGCCGGCAGTTTCGGCAAGATCGCGCCCAAAGCGGTCGGTCCCCCAGTCGAGACACCGATGACGACGACCTTGGGCCGTACTCTCGGAGTCGGCTGTACCGGCGTACTGCGCCAGAGTGGCGGCGACCCTTGAGCCTGCGCCGGATTCGGCCTCGACGATGCGCGAATTCGCCCTGGGAAAATGAAGAACTGTTTGATCTTCGGAACCAACTCTTCTCGCAACCGCGCCATGGAGCGATCAAGCGACCCTTCGTTGGGGGCTTTGGTCACATAATCGCTGGCGCCGAGCGTCAATGCTTCAAGGGTGACTGCCGCTCCACGCTCGGTGAGCGTGCTGAACATGATCACTCGCACTTGGGGATAGTCGCGCCGAAGGCGCCGCAACGTTTCCAGGCCATCCATCTCGGGCATCTCGATGTCCAGCGTGAGAACGTCGGGGTTGTATTGCGGAATCCGCTGCAGTGCGATGGAGCCGTTCGCCGCCGTTCCCACCACCGCAATCTCCGGATCCTCTTCGAGAGCATGGGTGACCAGGCGGCGGATGACAACTGAATCGTCTACCACTAACACACGAATTCGCTCACCGGGCTGCAGACTTCGCTTGTTTACCGCAGGCATGGCGCGCTCCTCAAGGATGGATCCCGGCAAGCTCGAGCTTCTCCACAAGAATGTCTCGAGTGAATGGCTTCATCACATACTCGTTGGCGCCGGCCTCCATGGCTTCCGCGATCTGTTCGATTTCGGTTTCGGTCGTCACCATGACCACTGCCAGGGAAGTGAGCGCGGGATTCTGGCGCAATCTCTTCAACAGATCCAGGCCATTCATCTCCGGCATGTTCCAATCCGCCAGAACCAGCTTTACCTCACTGTTTCCGGTTTCGATAATCTCCAGAGCCTCTCTGCCGTTCGCTGCCTCCTGCACCTCATACCCGAGTTGGCTCAGGGTTTTGTTGAGGAGCATTCGAATGGCCCTTGAATCGTCCACGACCAACGCTTTGACCATCAAGTCACCTCCGGTTCACGGTTGAGCGAAAGGACGCGGCATGACGGACAATTGCGATCCATCATGCCGCGTCCAAGACCATCGGTTCGATCAGAACGTGAACTTCGAGACGACCTTTTGCAGCTCAGCAGCCATACGGCTCAGCTCTTGTGAAGCCTTTTGCGTGTCGGTGGCGCCCTGAGTGGTGTTCCTTGCCGCGAGGGCCACACTGCCAATGTTTTTGGCAATGTCGCCTACCCCTGTGGCCGCTTCCGTTACGCTGTGGCCGATCTCATTGGTTGTCGCTGTCTGCTCTTCAACCGCCGAGGCGATGCTGTTGGAGATGTCGTTGATCTGGTTAATAATTGCGCTGATCTCCTCGATCGCCGTGACCGCACCTTTGGTATCGCCCTGAATTGCCTCGATCTTCTG
>CAZVYV010000247.1:0-5074 GCA_964630985.1 uncultured Occallatibacter sp. | reverse complement strand
GAAGCGCGATGGCCTTAGTCCAATCCCAACAGTCCACCGGCAGCGGCCTGGGAACCAAGAGTTCTCAGGCCGTTGTTGTTTGAGGGGCAGGAATCAGAAATACTGGGAGCAAGACGACGGGGCGAAGAGAATAGGGCCAGGGGGATTTGAATGGAACAAAACCTCGAAAACACGATCGCGTTGCTTGAGCGCACGCCGGCCGCGCTGGACGCGCTGCTACGCGGATTGTCGGAGATGTGGACGGAGAGCAACGAGGGCCAGAATACATGGAGTGTGCGAGCGGTGGTGGCGCACCTGGTCCACAATGAAGTCGAAAACTGGATTCCGCGGGCGCGAATGATTTTGGAATCCGGCGAAGGGCAGGTCTTTGCGCCGGTTAATCGAGAGGGGTACCTGCGCTACGGCAAAGACAAAACGCTCGCGCAGCTCATCGATGAGTTTGCTCAAGCCAGGGCGAAGGCACTAGCCGATCTCCGCGCCTTGCATCCGACGGCGGAGGATCTTGAGCGCCGAGGCCGCCACCCGGTGTTCGGCCCGGTCACATTGTCGCAATTGCTGGCGACATGGGCTGCGCACGACCTGACGCACCTGCATCAGATTTCACGAATTATGGCGTACCAATATCGTGAAGCGGTAGGACCATGGGTGCGTTTCCTGGGTGTGATGCAATGTACAGGTCACAGCGCCGGCGCATAGAGCGCGCGTTGATGCCGTAAAATCAGGCTAAAGATGAAGTGTCCATATTGCGGCTTCGGGCAGGATCGGGTGGTGGACTCGCGCGAGAGCAAGGAAGCCGATTCGATCCGGCGCCGGCGGGAGTGCGAGAGTTGCAACCGGCGCTTCACCACCTACGAGCGCATCGACGAGATTCCCTACATGGTGGTGAAGAAGGACGGCCGCCGCGAGCGGTTCGATCGGCAGAAAATTCTCAGCGGCCTGTTGCGCGCGTGTGAGAAGCGGCCAGTTTCGTCGAGCCAACTGGAAAAAGTTGTGGACGCCGCGGAGAGCTTCCTCATCGATGCTCCCGAGCGCGAGCGAAGCACGGCCGAAGTTGGCGAGCTCATCATGCAACACCTCAAGGGCCTCGATACGGTTGCGTATATTCGTTTCGCCTCGGTTTATCGGGACTTCAAGGATGTGCGCGAGTTCAAGGAAGAGCTGGAAGGACTGTTGGAATCGCATCGGGGCGCCAAGGTCAAAAAGTAGGAATTCCGGGAAACGGCGCCACCCCGGAAATCCACGGACCATCACATCGCGGAATCGGAGGTCAAACCATCGTGAAACGCTTTGGTGAGCGCTTTCTCCTGATCTACTCGGCTGCACTGAGCACAGTGTTCGCCGTTGTGATGCTTACCGGGGCAGGTACGCATCGGAAGCAGGCATTCGATGAGATCCAGGTGCATCGCATCGACGTCGTGGAACCGGATGGTACGCTCCGGATGGTGATTTCGAATAAAGACAGGCTGCCACCGGTGATCGTCAAGGGCGTGGAGCATCCAGAATTCGGGGAGCCGCGTCCGCAGGCGGGAATGCTGTTTTACAACGACGAGGGATCTGAAAACGGAGGCTTGATTTTTGGCGGCCGCAAGAACGAAAAAGGCGAAATCGTCGACTCGGGTGGAAGTCTATCTTTTGACAAATACGGGGCCAGCCAAATCGTCCAGCTCGCGGGTGTGGACGATGCGGCCGATCACTTTGCGGGACTCTCCCTCAGCGGTAAGAACAGGCGCGTCTGGGTAGGAACGACTGGCACAGGAAGCGCCTCGGTTGCGTTGATGGACCCCAGCGGAAGAAAGCGGATCTTGCTCGAAGTGACTGACCAGGGAGATCCGAGCATTTCGTTTCTCGATGAGAAGGGCCAGGTTATCAGACGATTGTTGCCGGAGTAATGTAGACATCGGCGCGGAAAAAGAGGAATTGTAGCGGCGCGCTGGCGATCATTGAACCAGAGGCTGGAGGTTATGACGGAACGGAAGACCCATAAAGTCACCCTGATCCCCGGCGACGGCATCGGCCCAGAAGTCACGCAGGCAGTGGTGCGGATTCTTGAAGCCACCGGCGTGAAGTTCGAATGGGAACGGTTCGCGGCGGGCGCCGAAGCCTTCGAGATTCACGGCGAGTACATTCCCGCAGCGCTTTACGCGTCAATCGAGCGCAACCGTGTGGCGCTGAAAGGGCCGGTCACAACGCCCATCGGCGGAGGCTTCAAAAGCATCAATGTCACGCTGCGCAAGAAGTTCGATCTCTTCGCCAACCTGCGCCCCATCCGCAACCTGCCCGGCCTGGATACGAAATATCCCGGCGTCGATCTGGTGATCGTGCGCGAAAACACCGAAGGCGAGTATGTGGGGCTGGAGCACGAAGTGGTTCCGGGCGTGGTGGAAAGCATCAAGGTGATTACGGAGAAGGGATCGACGCGGATCGCGCTTTTTGCCTTCGAATACGCGCGCAAGCATGGTCGCAAGAAAGTCCACTCCATTCACAAGGCGAACATCATGAAGCTTTCGGACGGGCTTTTTCTGCGCTGCGCGCGGCAGGTAGCCGAAGGGTTCCCCGACATCACCTATGGCGAGCACTTAATCGACAACACCTGCATGCAGCTGGTGATGAATCCTTATCAGTACGACACGCTGCTGCTCGAGAATCTCTACGGCGATATTGTCAGCGACCTGTGCGCTGGCCTGGTTGGCGGGCTCGGTTTGGCGCCGGGCGCGAACCTGGGCGTGGAGTGCGCGATCTTCGAAGCGGTGCACGGCTCGGCCCCGGACATTGCGGGCAAAGATGTGGCCAACCCCACCGCGCTCTTGCAGTCGGCAATCCTGATGCTGCGGCACCTGGACGAAACGGCTGCAGCGGACAAGGCGCAGAAGGCGCTCGAATCCGTGTATACCGAGCGCAAGTCGCTGACGCGCGACGTAGGCGGAACGGCGGGGACGACGCAGTTTACCGACGCAATACTGGCGACGATGGCGTAACGCATCGCTTCTGCGGCCAGACTCACCGTCTTGTACACTGGATAGAGTCAAGGCCATGAAAAACAGGTACCCAATCGGCATTTTGGGCGCGACCGGAATGGTCGGCCAACGCTATATTCAGCTGCTCGCGGACCACCCGTGGTTTGAGATTGCCTGGCTTGCGGCCAGCGACCGCTCGAGCGGCAAGACTTACGGAGAAGCCGCCAAGTGGCGGCTGGATACTGCTCTGCCAGAGCGCATCGCGAAGATGACTGTCTCGGCGGCTGAGCCGGAGAACGCGCCGAAGATCATCTTCGCCAGCGTGGATACGGCGATTGCTCTTGAGATGGAGCCGAAGTTTGCCGCGGCCGGTTGCGCCGTGATTTCGAATTCGAGCGCCTTCCGCATGGCGCCGAATGTTCCGCTAGTGCTGCCGGAAGTCAATGCCGGCCACCTCGAAATGATTGAAGAGCAGCCAACTCGCAAGGAGTCGGGCGGCTACATTGTCACCAATTCCAATTGCTCGGCGATGGGGCTGGTCCTGGCGCTCAAGCCGATCGAAGAACGCTTCGGCATCGAGCAAATCTTTGTGACCACGATGCAGGCGATCTCCGGCGCGGGCTATCCCGGCGTGGCGTCGATGGACATTCTCGACAATGTGATTCCATACATCGGCAGCGAAGAAGAAAAGATGGAGACGGAGACGCTCAAGCTTCTGGGCAAGCTCAATGGCCGTGCAGTGACGCCGCTCAACGCGAAAATGACGGCGCACTGCAACCGTGTCGCGGTGGTGGATGGGCACACGGAGTGCGTGTCTATAAAGTTGGGGAAAAAGCTGGGACGCGAAGCGAGGCACGAAGACATTCTGGCGGCATGGGCGGAGTTTCGGCCACTTACCGGGCTGGGTCTTCCGTCCGCTCCGGAGCAGCCGATCGAGTGGACCGAGCAGAACGATCGCCCGCAACCGCGCTTGGATCGCAACCGGGGCAAGGGCATGACGGTGACCGTGGGGCGGTTGCGCCCGTGCAATGTTCTGGATTGGAAATTTGTGCTGCTCTCGCACAACACGGTGCGCGGCGCGGCGGGAGCAACGATTTTGAACGCCGAGATGCTTGCCAGCCTTGGGAAGTTGGAGCCTGCTCCAGTGGCGGCGGCGCGCGCGTAGGAAAGGGATTGCCGTGGCACCGGCGGGCAAGGCGCAGACGAAAAGAGTGGGAAGCAAGAAATGAATCTGGTGGTGATGAAGTTTGGCGGCACGTCGGTGGAGGACCCGGCGGCTATTGGGCGCACCGCAGCAATTGTTGCCGGGCGCGCGGCCAACGGCAAGAGCCCCGTGGTGGTGGTCAGCGCCATGGCCAAGGTGACCGACCAGTTGTTGCGCGCGGCGGCGGCGGCGGCGGAAGGCGACCGCACCGGCGCACTTGCCATCAGCTCGCGGCTCAGGGCGCGGCATCGCGACACGGCATGTGCCTTGGTGAAAGAACAGGCGACAATTGCCGCGCTGATTCAGGCCATCGACCAAAAGTTCGACGCGCTGGATGAAGTGTTGCGCGGCGTATCCGCGATTCTCGAACTGACCCCACGCATCTCTGATTTGATTGTGAGCCACGGCGAACGCCTTTCGAGTCGCATCGTGACAGCGGCGTTTCGCGAGCGCGGCGTCAACGCAGAATATGTAGATGCACGCGAAATCATCGTTACCGACTCGGAATACCAAAAGGCAGCGCCGCTCGACGACATCGTCGAGAAGCGCGCGCCAGAAAAACTGCTGCCGCTTATCGCGCAGGGCAAGGTTCCGGTGATGGGCGGATTCATTGCCTCGAACGAAGCTGGATTGACAACAACACTGGGTCGAGGCGGCTCCGACTATACCGGCGCGCTCGTGGGTGGCGCGCTGAACGCCGAGACTATTGAGATCTGGACCGACGTGGACGGAATTATGACCGCCGATCCGCGCGTGTGCCCCGATGCGCTGCGCGTGAGGGTCATCAGCTTTGAGGAGGCAGCCGAGCTCGCCTACTTCGGCGCCAAGGTTCTGCACCCGGCAACGATTTTGCCGGCAGTAAAGAAAAACATTCCCGTGCTGGTGCTGAACAGCCGCAACCCGGGCTGCGAGGGCA
>CAZVYV010000246.1:0-5098 GCA_964630985.1 uncultured Occallatibacter sp. | reverse complement strand
CGGCCGCCTCAATTTCGGCTGGTGTGACTTCGCTGAGGCCGATGTGGCGAATTTTGCCCTGTTCCCGCATGCGCTTGAGCGCGCCCAAAGACTCTTCGAGCGGCGTGCGCGGGTCGATGCGGTGCAACTGGTAAAGGTCGATGCGTTCGAGGCGGAGCCGGCGCAGGCTCATTTCGACACATTGAATGAGGTAGCCGGCGCGGCCCACATATTCGGTTTTTGCGGGGCCCTGGCGGGTGATGCCGCCCTTGGTGGCGATGACCACGCCTGGAGGGTAGGGAGCGAGCGTCTCGCCGATAAGACGCTCGGCGATTTCGGGGCCGTAAGCGTCGGCAGTGTCGATGAGTGTGACGCCGAGCTCGACGGCGCGGCGGAGCACACGACGGGCTTCGGCTTCGTCGGACGGCTCACCCCATGCACCCTCGCCGACCAGACGCATGGTTCCGTAGCCGAGCCGGTGAACGGGCAAGTCGCCGATAAGGAATGTGCCGCTCAAAGCGGCCGAAATGGTCGGCGAACTCATGACAATTTTGATGCTAACGGCGATCCCCCACCCTAAACTTCCTCGCTTCGCGATGAAGTTTAGAATGGGGCACCCGAGCCATTCGATTTTGATGCTAACGGCAGGGGCGGCGGGGGACAATCCTTTCAGGAGCGGTCCAAAGGTGGATTGGGGCCGTATCCCACCCTAGCGACAAAGACAGGAGCGTCGCGAGGGTGGGGCACCCGTAGGTTGGTTTTGTGTCGATGTGTTTGACGGGAACCGCGCTGCCGCACCGCGCGTATCCTTGAATGACCGCAGGCAAGGAGAGCAACAACCATGAGCACGTACACTTACCCCAACCCGCAAGCCATCTTTTACCAGCAATACGACGCAGCGCGACGCGACGAGGTCGTGGGCATTTTGCTTGCGCTTTTCCTGGGCACTTTTGGCGTGCATCATTTTTATCTGCGCCGCACGGGGCTGGGGATTCTCTATATCTGCTTCTGCTGGACGAGCATTCCGACGTTTCTGGGCTTCATCGAATGCTTTTTCATGCCGGGGCGCGTGCGCGAGTTCAACTCGATCCAGGCAGCGGCGATTGCGGCATCCCTGGGGATTCCGGTTCCGGGATGGGGGCAGGCGCCGGTGAACGTCACGGTCAATATGCCGGCCGCAGGCGCTATTCCGGCCCCGGGCGCTATGCCGCCGGCGGGGGCTGTTCCGGGGCCGATGGTTTACGCGCCGACTTACGTGCCGCCTGCGATGCAAGCTGTGGCGGTTGTTCCGGTCGCGGCGTGCGGGAATTGCCAGCGGACCAATCCGCCGGGCGCGAGATTCTGCTCAGGGTGCGGACAGTCGCTGTAAAGACAGAGATCAGAGATTAGAGGACAGCGAGCGGGGACCGCGGCAGGTTCGGATCGTTCATCGCCACTTTGCGCGCGATGCGTACAATCCGAATTTGAGGCACCCATGACCACTTACCGCGCCGTAATGCTCACACGGAAAGGCGGGCCCGAAGTTCTACAAGTTGTAGAGCTGCCTCTGGAGCCTCCCGGTGCGGGCGAACTGCGAATTCGCGTTTCGGCAGCAGGAGTTGGCGCAACCGACGTGAACATGCTCAACGGGAATTACCCGTTCGCTCCGAAGATTCCCTTCGTGCCCGGATACGAGGCAGAAGGGGTCGTGGATGCAATTGGCGCCGGCGTGACCGGATTTGCATTGGGACAGCGCGTGGCTGCTCTCTCGGTTTACGGGGGATTTGCGGAGTTCCTGACGCGGGGCGCAGAACACTTTCTGCATGTGCCGGATGGCGTCGAGGACCGCGACGCAGCAGCGGTGATCCTGAACTTTGCGACGGCCTGGCAGATGATTCATCGCGTGGCGAAGGTGCGGGAAGGGCAGACGGCACTTGTCACGGGAGCCAGCGGCGGAGTGGGCATCGCCGCTCTGCAACTGCTCAAGCTAGCGGGCGTAAAAGCATACGGCGCGGCATCGGCGAGCAAGCATGAGCTCGTGCGCTCGCTCGGAACGATTCCAATCGACTACAAGCAAGGCCGCCTGGACACGTTGATAAGGCGCGCGGAACCCGGCGGTGTCGACTGCGTCTTTGATGCGGTTGGCGGACGCAACATTGGCGTTTGCATCGGTGCGCTCCGCAAAGGGGGGATCGTTGTTGGCTTCGGCTTCATGGGCGCAGCCGGAGTGTTCGCGAAGATCGCCATGTTCGCGAATCTCTTCGTCGGTGCGCGCCTCCGCGGGCGCCGCGGCGATTTTTACGGCATTTCTGCACTTTACCGGAAGGACCCGGGGCCATTTCGTGAAGACATGCCGAAGATCTTGGAATTGCTCAGGAACAAAAAGATCGATCCGGTAATCAAGTACACCTTCCCGCTGCTCGAAGCGAGAAAAGCAATTGAGCTGCTGATTTCGGGTTCCGCGACGGGCAAGATTGTTTTGACCCACGACGCGAAAGGCTGATCCGAGCTCAAGCGTTACATATTCGCGTGGCCGGAGCGCATGCTCTCGTTGAACTTGGGCTTGGAGAATTCGAGCGCGGCTTCGAGGGCCTCCTGATAATCGGAGGCGCGTTCCATGAGCGCTGGAGTCGCGGCGGCAAATTCTCCGGCGAGCACCATCAATCCTTCGCCGGCCTCGTCGCCGGCCATACGCAGCAGGTCGGCCTCGGTGGTGTTGAGGTACTGCGCATCGCGCGGATCGGCGATCCAAACCGGCTTACCCTCGCCGAGAACGCCGGATAGCCAATACACCTTGCTCAACAGGTAGCGGAGCCGCTCGTTGTCGTCGGTTTCGGTGAAGATGAACTTCTTTTGCCAACGGCTGTAGTAGCGCGTGGTGACGGGTACGGGCTGCCGGTTGCCGGATTTCACGAACTCGAGCTGTCCCATGTCGACAGTCTTGCGGATGGCGTTGTAGACAAAGGTTTCCGCGTAGGGCTGCTCCATCGCAGGAACGATTTCGGCGAAGGTGAGGGTGACGGCGGCGGAGATTTTGGCGTGGAGATTGTGCACTCCGCCGTCGGCCACGTAAATCTCGCCGTGGACGATGTGGGTGTCAGCTCCGGAGATCGAAGTGTGAAAGGGCCAGCGGAAATCTTTGAAAGACAGGGGCAAGCCGCCGAGGGTGACGTAGCAGTCGGGATGTGGATTGCGCAGGCGCTTTGCTTCGCCGGCCAGGTGAGCGGTCATCTCGGGCAGCAGATTTGGTTTATCGAAGTCGAAGGCGTCGCTCAACTGGAGCTGGAGCGAGCGGCCAACGGATTCAGCGCCGGGAAGGCCAAGCTCGAAGACAGCGGTAGGATGGCCGCTAAAGTCGGCGCCCTGCTTGACGGAGATGAGTACCATGCCGGCCTTGGCAGCGGCCGATTCGAGCGATGAGACGAGCGAGGTTTTGAGATCGGAGGTCATGCGCGGGGAATCCTGTGTCGGAGATCGATGCAGAACCATTGTAGCTTCCGAAGTCGCGCAGAGCTTGTTAGGGAACGGATGCTTTGCCGATCATGCGTGGAGGTGCTGGTCTGGAGACCCGCACGACAGCCGGTCTGGAGACCGGCGCTACAATTGGAGACCGGCGCCATAGTCGCGAGCCTGCGCTATGTCGGTCGGCGAAAGGAGTTTAACGATGGGAGAAGCGAATCGTCGCAGGCCGCACAGTTACAATGGCAGTCGTGACGTCTGAAGCCTCGAAACCCATCATTCTCGCCGAGAATTTGACCAAGGTTTACGCAGCGGGCCGAATTCAAGTGCCGGCGGTTCGCGGAGTTTCGATGGCCATCGCGCCAGGCGAGTTCGTGGCCATCGTGGGGCCGTCGGGGTCAGGTAAGTCCACTCTTTTCTATCTATTAGGAGGGTTGACAAGAGCCACTGAAGGACGCGTGGTGATTGATGGCGTCGATTTTGCATCGCTCAGCGATGCCGAACGCACCCGGCTACGGAAACATCGTATCGGCTTTGTTTTCCAGAAGTTCAACCTGCTGCCGACGCTTTCGGCAATGGGCAATATCGAGATTGCTTATACGATCAGTGGGCGCGCCTCGGGTCCAAATGGTGTGCCAATGGACAGGAAGTATCTGGATCATCTGAGCGAGATGCTGGCGATCACGGGCCGGCTCGATCATCGGCCTTCGGAACTGAGCGGCGGCGAGCAGCAGCGCGTGGCGATCGCACGAGCGCTCATCACGCGGCCGGCGATCGTACTGGCGGACGAGCCTACGGGGAACCTGGATACGAAGAATTCTGACGCGGTGCTGCAGATGCTGCTCCGATCGAACCGGGAACTGGGGCAGACGACGCTGATGATCACTCATAATCCTGAGGCTGCGGCTATCGCCGGGCGAATCTTATATATGCGGGACGGGCAGATTGTGAAGGAAACAGCCGGATCGGGGCCGGTGGCGCTCCAGCAACCCGTCTCCTCGAGTCCCTTATAGCCCGCGCTCAAGCGTTGACTCCACAGGTTTTTCTTGGTATCTTTGAAAGGTTCGCAAGAACACCGCCTGAAGTGTGTGTGAACGAGACACGAAGAAGGGCGGGGTCAGGAAATTCTCCGAGCAGGTTGGAACAGACGGAGAGATTTCCAGGGCCAGGTGAAATCGGCCGGCCAGACAAGTTTCCGGAGTGGCTCTCTTCTTGCGGAGGGCAGGAAACATTCGAAGCAGTACTTGCATCGGCGGTCCGCGCGTTCCCCCACCTTGGAGGGCTATGCGGGCCGGAATCGGCGAAACGGAATTGGCTCCTGTCTATTGGGACGACCGATCACCGTCGCGGTTCTCGTCTGAGAGTGGAACGAAGACAGACGCGAAGCAGCTACCTGGGGCTTCTCTGTGTGTTTGGCTGCCGAAATGCCAATCAAACCCAGAAGGGCCTGAAGGGCGTGTGCGGCTGTGGAGCGTGCATTAAAGGTTTTTTGAAGTAAGGAGCTGCGGTTTGCCAACTTTTAATCAACTTGTTCGCAAGGGGCGTACGGCCCCCCGTTACAAGACGGCGTCGCCTGCATTGCAGGGATCGCCGCAGCGGCGCGGCGTGTGCACGCGCGTGTATACACAAACGCCCAAGAAGCCGAACTCGGCGCTGCGCAAAGTGGCCCGCGTGCGGCTGA
>CAZVYV010000245.1:0-5115 GCA_964630985.1 uncultured Occallatibacter sp. | reverse complement strand
GCGCGGCTCAAAGAACATGGATACCTCGACGACCGCGCCTTTGCCGAAACCTATGCGCGGCTGCGCCAGGAGAACGAGAAGCTTGGCGCGCGGCGCGTTCAACAGGATTTGCAGCGGAAGGGAATCCGCACCGACCTGATCAAGGAAACGGTGGATGCGCGATACGGCGAGACGAATGAAGAGAAGCTGGCGCGCGAGCATCTCGAGCGCAAGCGCATCCGCAAGCCGGCCAATGAGAAAGAAATAGCGCGAGTGATGCGGCGGCTGGTTGCGGCAGGCTTCTCGACGGGCACCATCTACAAGGTGCTGCGGCGATGGGATGTTCCCGAGGAAGAGCTGGCGGCGCTGGACGGCGTGGACCTGGAGACACACGAAGAGTGAGCATTGCGGCCGGGTGGCGGTTGCGGCCGAAAAGGAGCCGAAAAGCGCCGATTTTCCCTCGAAAAGGGTCGATTTCTGTTCGCGATTTGGATCAGTATCTGCTGATTATAAAGATTTTAGTATCTATTTGCACCAAACGGAGTGCACCTTTTTGTTTTCACCTCCCATCCACCTCGGTCGCAGCTAATTTGGACAGCTCATTGGCCGCCTGGAGGAGATCCTGACCTCCGCTCGAAAGTTTAGGGGCGCGCGTGTTGAAAGCTGCCGGCTCGTGACGAACAGCGCCGACAGCGATCTTTGCAGCGGCGAGGAGCCGGTCAGCATCGGCCGGGCGGATGGCATCAACGGCCATGCCGTTTGCGATGCAAGCGATGAAATCGCAAATGTTCTGGTAGCCGGAGAGCGGCGGCAAGCTGCGAAGGTAGGCCTTATTGCCAGCTTTCTCGGCAGGGTAGTCGCTTTCATCTTCGCCGATGTTCGCGCGTTCCTTGCTGTAGGCGCGCTGCCATGCGCGGTTGCAACGCTCGACAGCGTCGTTTTGAGGAGAATTCGAGTTTGTGTTCATGATTCGATTGTGCGCCGGAACGAAGTAATTATCGGCAAACTTGGGGAAGGGAATTTTCGTTGTGGAGTCAATGGTTTGCGGGGAAAATGCGGGCGTCGGGGCTTGACAGGAAAAACAGTGATTAGGGGTTAGTGATTAGTGGTTAGTGAGTTGTTGAGGCAGCGTGAGGACGTTTGCGGGGATCGGGTTTTGTTTGGGCTGGGTGATGGCTTCGCGGATCGCGGCGAGGGGAGCGGAGCTGGATAACTCGACGCCATTCTGAGTTGAGAGAACTCCGAGCTGGGTCCACAGCGCTGGTAGATCGTACTCGACTGGCTTGTCTTTCCACTGAGCGTAAAGATCGGTGAGGACGTGCGTGCTGGTTGCGCGGTCGCCGACCTCCAGGGCCTTGGGAAGATCCCAATCATGATCGATGGTGCCGCCGGCGGCGACGATGGCGCGTAACGCGTCTTGAAGGCCGAGGCGGTTGTGAGTCTGCTGGCGAATCTGGACGTCCGCAACGAGGCAGAACATCGCGCCTCCCCAATAAGTCCGGCCCCAGGTGTGGGTGTTGTCGAGGCCCTGATCGCCGGGCCCGGGCTCGCCCTGCGGCATGTCGCGCATCATGTCGTGCCAAATCCTGGGCGCTGTGAGGTCGCCAATCATGACGCGCTCGACTGGCTCGATATAGGTTGCAAGGCCTTCCTCGATCCAGTGCTGGGCGGACTCGTCCCGATCGGAATCGGAGGGCATGTCAGGGAAGGCCATGTGGGTGAGCTCGTGGGTGATCATCCAGTCGGCGGCAAGCTCCGCCGCCGTGGTGTGCTCGCCGATGCGGAGGCGCGTGAAGCCGGGCCAACCGTGCATGTCGCCCCAGGTTGTGCCTTGCAGAATGCCGTGGCGATCAGGGACGGGAATGACAAGGATGCGGGCGCTGGCGAGAGGGAATCGTCCGTAATAAGTGGCGACTGCGGAGGCGGCCGTGGCGATGCGGGCGACGATGGCCTGGCGGGGAAGATCGAAAGGGCCTTCGGCGAAGTCGACCTGGAGAGTGGAGGCGCCGACGCCGCCAGTCCCGCCGATTTTGATGGAATCGGTTTCGCCGATGGGCTGGTGGGAACCGGGCTGCGCGTGGAGGGGCGGAGCCCACCCAAGCAGAGCTTGGATGGGGCACCCAAATATCAGGAGGGCGAGGGGAGTCGCGTGAAATCGGAACGCCATTACTGAGTTGGACGAGACAAAGGGACTGCGGGACTGCGAACCGTCCCCTGTTCCCTCCGGATTCAGGTTGGAGGAGGAACGATCAGGCCTTCGATGCGAGAATGTCCAGCATCTCGATCTGCGGCGGTTTGGCCAGAAGCTCGTCAGCTTTGGACATAAGCGCCTTGGCGATGGGACCGCTGAGATGCGCATCGCGTCCCGCATTGTCAGGGAACGTATCGAAGATGCCGAACTTCGCTGGGCCAAGCTTGACGGCATACCAGGTCGTGGTTGCGGGCTCAGAGACTGCCAGCGGCTGGGCTGACTTGAGAAATGCTTCCAGTTCCTTTTCCTTGCCAGGCTTTGCCTCAACCAGGGCCAGGATTGCGCGTGTATCCATTGGGACCTCCTTAGGGTTCCATGAAATTGGATGATGCGAAGCGGGCAGGAGTTTCGCGATGGGGATTGGTGAGCGCGGGACATTACACTGAGAGAGCTATGAAAATGCGCTCGGGAAATGAGATACGCGAGCTGTTTCTGCGCTTCTTTGAGACGAAGGGGCACCGGAGGGTGCATTCGTCTTCGCTGGTGCCGGCGAACGATCCCACGCTGCTGTTTACCAATGCCGGGATGAACCAGTTCAAGGACCTTTTTCTGGGAGCGGAAAAGCGGGATTACACGCGGGCTACCACTTCGCAGAAGTGCGTGCGGGCGGGCGGGAAGCACAACGACTTGGAGAACGTGGGCTTTACGCGGAGGCACCATACGTTTTTCGAGATGCTGGGGAACTTTTCGTTTGGCGACTACTTCAAGCGCGATGCGATCCAGTTTGCGTGGGAGCTGGTGACGAGCGAGGAGTGGTTCGGGATTCCCAAGGACCGGCTGTACGTGACGATTTTCGAGGGGACGGCGGACGTTCCGCGAGACGACGAGGCGGAGAAGTACTGGATGGAAGTGGGCGTGCCGAAGGAGCGGATCGGCGAGTACGGGGTGAAGGACAACTTCTGGCAGATGGGCGAGACGGGGCCGTGCGGTCCGTGCTCGGAGATTTTCTACGACATGGGACTGGAGGCCGCGGAGACGCCGGGCGTGGATAAGCCGTTCGGCCATGACGATGCGCGGTACGTGGAGATCTGGAATTTAGTGTTCATGCAGTTCGATCGTTCGGCCGTTGTTGATGCGGCGGGTAAGACGACGGGATACAAGCTGGCTCCGTTGCCCAAACCCTCAATTGATACGGGGATGGGCCTGGAGCGCGTGGCGGCGGTGCTGCAGGGAGTTGTGAGCAACTTTGAGACGGATTTGTTCACGCCGCTGATTGCGAGGGCGGCGGAGTTGACGGGGCTTGCGACGGAGTGTGCGGGCGAGGACGCCCGCACGACAGCCGGCGAGGACGCCGGCGCTACGAAGGACGGAGTCGTCGCAGGGCTGGTGAACAACGCCAGCTTGCGGATCATTGCGGACCACGCACGGGCGGCGACGTTCCTTATTAATGATGGCGTGGTGCCGTCGAACGAGGGACGCGGGTATGTGCTGCGCAAGATTCTGCGGCGCGCAATTCGACATGGGCGGCTGCTGGGGCAGGAGAAGCCGTTCCTGTTTGAGATGGTTTTTGCGGTGCGCGATCTGATGAAGGGCGCTTATCCGGAGTTGGTGGATTCGGCGGGGCGCGTGGCGAAGGTGGTGGAGGCGGAGGAGAAGCAGTTTGATCGTGTGCTGAAGATTGGGCTGACGCGGCTTGACGAAGAGATGAAGAGCGGCTTCACCGGCGACAAAGCGTTCCACTTGTACGAGACTTTCGGATTGCCGCTGGACTTTATGGTCGATGCGGCTCGCGACGCGGGCATCGGGTTCGATATGGAGGGGTTCGAGCGAGCCAAGGAATCGGAGCAGGCCCGCGCTCGCGCTTCGTGGAAGGGAGGGAGCCAGAAGTCGGCCAGCCCGGCGTTTCGCGATCTGCCGAAGACTGTCTTCGAAGGCTACCAGTCGCTGACTGCGACGAACAGCGAAGTTCTGGCGATTGTGAAGGGCGGCGTTGGCGTTCCGGCGGCGAAAGCGGGCGACGAGGTTGAGGTGGTTCTCGATCACACGAGTTTTTATGGCGACTCGGGCGGGCAGGTTGGCGACCTAGGCTGGTTCACCTCGACCGACGGAAACGCCACGATTGCCGAGATTGTCGGCTGCGTGCTGCCGGTGCAGGGAGTGCGGGCGCACAAGGCGATTTTGAAGCAGGACCTTGCGGTTGGCGACCGCGTAAATACGGTGGTGGATGGCGTGCGGAGAAATGCGATCCGGCGCAATCATACGGGCACGCATCTGCTGCACGCGGCGCTTAGACAGGTGTTGGGCACGCATGTGAAGCAGGCGGGGTCGGCGGTGCATCCTGACCGGCTGCGGTTCGATTTTTCGCACTTTTCTCAAGTGGCCGATGAGGAGTTGCAGGAGGTTGAGGACATTGTGAATCGCGAGGTGCTGGCCAACGCGAAGGTCGAAACGCTGGTGGATGTGCCTATTGACGTGGCCGTGAATGAGTACCACGCGATGGCGCTGTTCGGGGAGAAGTACGGCGACAAGGTGAGGGTGGTGAAGCTGTCGGACGGGTTCTCTACGGAGCTGTGCGGGGGAACGCATACTTCGGCGACGGGCGAGATCGGGTTGATGAAGCTGACCGGCGAGGAATCGGTTTCGTCGGGCGTGAGAAGGATTGAGGCGATCAGCGGGATGGGTTCGCTCGATACGTTCAGGAAAGATTTCGAACTGGCGAAGGTGGCGGGGCAATACCTTCCATCGGCGGAGAATTTGCCGGAAGGATTGCGCGCGAAATTCGCGGCGCAGGACGACGAGCTAAAGAAGCTGCGGCGCGAGATTGAAGAGATTCGGATGAAGTCGGCCGCGGGCGGGTTGGATGAAGCGGTTTCGCGCGCAGTTGAAGTGAAGGGCGTGAAAGTGCTGACACATCGCGCGGATGAGCTGGAGCGCGGGCAACTGCG
>CAZVYV010000244.1:2697-5138 GCA_964630985.1 uncultured Occallatibacter sp. | reverse complement strand
GGTTGTTGTGTTATTTCGTCTGGCACTGAAATTCTACTTAGTTCTCCTGTCTCTTCAAGAACATCTAATGCTTCCATCAATGTATTCTTATTACCATGCTTACGACAGTCTATTAGTATCTCTACAAAGTTCTTTTGACAGCCATTGATACTTTGCATTATAGCGTTTTGCATCTTAGACTCAGGGGTAACAGTTCCCAAGTTAATAGCTAAGTGCATATTCTTCTCTTCCTTCTCTAAGAACTCTATAGCCATCTTAAACGTCTCCAGAGGTATGCTCATCTTCAAAGACTCAGAGAAGTGCAAAGCCATTGCTACCTTCATTACGTGGATGTTCCGGCGCGAGTAGTAAGGCTTAAGTTTGACGCTCTTGTTTATACGTTGATTCTTGTTTCTTTCCTCATTGTCCCACCATTCTTGTAAGAAGTCTTGCGTCTCTTTGGTAGTGTGGATACCACCATACAATGAAGATAGTTGTCTAATATGAGTAAGCAACTCAGTTCTATGTTGCTCTTGCTCTGGTGTAAGAGCTGGGATAAAGAATTGATTTTTACGATTCTCTTTAGCATAAACAAAGAATGTTCTTGAATTGAAACCTTCATCTGCTAGTTTGTCGTCGAAGGTTGATTGCATAAAGCTAGGAGTAGTTCCTGCTAATACATTAAGACAACCCCTACGAACCCTATCTTTGCCTCTAGTAAGAGTAGCATATTCATAATCAAGAGGGCAATCGTAAAGACCCAACATATAATTGATTGTATCTTCTGTTCTCTTTCTGAAGAGAGATGCAAGCTCAGGCAAAACAAAAGAAAGCGAAGAATGTCCATACCAACCCAATTTGTGACTACCGTCAGGCTTAGTATCAACAAAGTTACACATCCTAAAAGATTCACCAACTGCAAGTGTAAGAGCTTCATAAGTAGTAGCGTCTGCGGCCATTGGAAAGAGTAGAGGCTCTATAATATCTTTAGCTCCTTTAGCCTTTCCTTGGTATTCTTTTTCTGTTGCTTTGTTGTCGTCTGCTTCTAAAATTGTATTGGCATTCTCAATGTCCTTCTTGTCCAAGCCTGTCCCTTCTACTGTTAGTCTTATAGCATCTTTCTTTTTCCAGTGCTTCATGAATAGAAGAACTTGGTTAATAGGTAAGCCTTTCCCTATACCTGGTTCTCCTACAAGGATAACGTACTTGTTAGGGAAACATGGTTGGTGCATAGGGCCGAGCCATACCCTTCTTTGAAGAGCTGCACCTACCAAATAAAGCCAACTCCAGTCTATATAAGATTGAGGACTTGAGAGGCCAGAGGTGTACTCTCTCCACTTGTCAAAGTTTTGCATTGTTGTTTGTTCGTTCTAATTAAGCCACCCGCACTCTTGCATTCCAAGCTCATTAGTTTCCTTCTTATAGGGACCCCAATTAAAGCCTATATTCACTTCAGACTTCATCCTAAAGGGAGCACCATCAACAGGAGAGGTGAAGCCTATGTTCATAAATTCCTGCTTCTTCTTTTTGAGTTCTTTAATCTCAAACAAAGGACACTGAGATAAATAAGAATCGTGACAGTCACCAAGTAAGTCCCATTGTTTATGTTCAGAGACAATATACTCCTGCAAGTCACAGTAAGCAGTACGGGTTATCTCCCCTACTGTACTCTGCCTAGGCCAAGCATAATACTCTTTCATCTTATCTAGATGATAGTCTGTTATCTGATAAGGATGGCCAAACATATTGTAGAGAATGCGTGTCTGTTCTACTTGATGCTCTATTCTATAATTGCTTTCTACTATCTCAGGAAAGAGACTACGATACATTTTAAGAAACTTGTCAGCACTCTCAATAGATATTGAAATCTTTCCTCCAGACTTCTCAAGAATATTCATTCTAAAAGTCTGTGCTTCTATTCCATAGTTGGCACTGTGACACGTTTGTTTGGCCAAATAGTAATACCTTTCATGGGCGGCCCAGTTGTCGGTTGATTTGATCAGACTGTCTAAGTCTTTCCAAAAAGGATTTTGCTTGAGTAAAGCTATAGGAGTACGGTCAAACACTTCAATATTAAAGCCTTGTAACTTCTCAAGCTTCTTAGCCCACACTTCCTTAAAGAGTTTCATAGCCACAAAAACGTGTGGCTTTACACCATGTATAAATAGTTGTCTATAGTCTTTGGGCTCTGAGTCGTAAGCTACAATAAGAGCCTCAGCTCCTGATTGGTCACACTGGGCCATTACTCTTAGATTAATCAGTTCTAGTTCTGTAAATACATCAGTATCCCCAGTCTTCAAAAAGAACTTACACTTCTCTACAAGAGCAGGGTTATGAGGATTGAATCCATCAGGATAATAGATTCCTCTTTTATCCTTCTGAATGTTCTGCATGTTCACGCCACTGCCATTTATTAGCTTAGTAGAGCTACGTCTAAATGTCTTGGGAGTATGCTTGTAGCA
>CAZVYV010000244.1:0-2597 GCA_964630985.1 uncultured Occallatibacter sp. | reverse complement strand
CCTGTCTCAGTCTTACATACTCTATAAAGCAAACAAAAGCGTATAACAGGATTGTCATATTTAAGAGCAAGAGTGTACATATTCTTTTTGCCTAAGCTATATCCTTTAGTACCATCAGCCTTTTCTTTCCCTCGTCCTACTGTATAGCCAAGCATTTCCTTGAAGTATTGTACACACTGAGGATTAGAAGAAGGCATCCCACCTTTAGCTTTCTGCACCACTGAACGAACTTCAACCATCCCGGCCTCGCCAATTAGTAGATTTATGCACCTCAAGTACTGCATCATCAGCCTGTCGTTCTCCTGAATAATGTCCTGTCTTTTCTTATCATCAAAGAGTATCCCTTGTAAAGTAGTCGTAAGATATGGCAAGATCGAACGGTTGGCCAACCTTATTGAATCCTGTAATCCTGGTATAGTTGACGAATAAGACTCCATTGCCACCCTTCCCAGTCTCATTGTAAATACATCCTTCCCGCAATATAAGAGCTTCTGCATCATGTGTTCTCTTGTGAAGTATGCGCGTGAATCGGAGTCCTTGTGAAAAGTTTGGTATGTCCATAAAGAAGTGAAGTGTCCTAAAGATTTCTCTACATCAGGAAAGCATCTGTGGAAAGCCATCAAGGTATCATAAGGTTTCTTTACTGCTATTCCATATTTAGATGCCATGACGAAGAAATCAAACGTCGCACCGTTATGGGCAACAATCGTGTTATCTCTGAAAGCAATGCTAAGAGCCCAAAGTATACGATGAAGATCAGGATAAGCCCAAGCATAGTTGTAATCAAGAACAGGTACACTATACACGCTAGTGCCGTCAATGGTAAATGCAAAACAAAGGAGATTTTGTTCTTCATAATCTGTCTCTATATCGAAGTCTATTGTACTTCCTTTTGTCGTAGATAGAAGTCGTATAACAATGTCAGATGGAGGGTACAAGAAGTAGTTAGGGGAGGGTTCAAGGGGAAAACTATATAGGTTGTTCCGAATGAGAGACTTGCACTTCTTAATGTCCATCTTGAGCCAGAAAGCAAAATTGCGCCTTTTTGTTTTGGCGAACTTCTTGATATTCTCATTGGTCTCTTTGATGTCGTCCTTGGCTTCATCTTCATAATCATTGTCGTCATCTTCAGTTCCTCCTATAAAATCTTTAGCTAAAGGGTTATGCACTTGTTCATGATTCTTATGGTCTGCGCAGTCCTGCGGCAGGTAAGAAGCTATAGCTGGAATGCCCTGAACGTACAAAGGTGAACCGCGCATTTCGTTCAAAGTATTGTCTCTAGTAGTAGGACAGTAGAAGTGCATGGCTGCTTGTCCTAGCAGTAAGATACATTTAGTGTTTGGCAAGAAAGGGCTTGTATCTTCCATCACCCTAATATCACACATCAGCTTATTCCACTCAGGCTGGAGGCAGTAGTTATTTAGAACCTCTCCTCCATTAGCAGTACACAACTGTAGCTTGTCAAAGCGAGAAGGATTGCTCATCACAATCGTTAAGCCATTGTACGCTACCCGTGGTTTGTTTCGGAGCATAAAAGAAGGCAGACTATAACTGGTCTGCCAGCAGTTTGTCAAACCAATAGGTTAGTAAGGCTTACTAGCACCAGCAACACGCTCAGGAGCAAGGCCCCAGACTTCAACAATCTTGGGTTTGTAACCAATTTTTGGTTTGTTAGTCAGAGGATTAATCATAATGTCACCCTCTTGTCCAGCTGCCTTTTGTTCAGGAGTTGGATCTTTACGATAGGGAGTAATATCACACCCCATTGCTGTAAGGACAACTTTACCCTTGAGCTGATTAACATCAGGGTTGTCCCAGTTAAAGGAAGCAACATCAACACCAACGCGTGACAGAAACTCACTCACACGTTCACGGCTTTCTGAAGTCTTGTCTTCATCCTGAGTACCATCAGCTTTCATGTTAGCAGTAACCAAATACTGGTCTGTCTCCACTCCAGCAACAGTAACTTGCTTACCACCAATGTCCACTGTATCAGGTAAGATGACTTCAGCTTTGTAGTGAATCATAGGATTGCCTGTCCGCTTACTGTCAGTGAATTCCGCTCCCGTAATACGGTTAACGTAGTTGTCGTTAGTAGGGAATTGCATACTGCGATTGTAGTCTTGACTCATATGTTATTTTCTTTTGTTGTTTTGTTGTGTTTAATGATAGTAGTCTATCAACCGTTTGCCCTCACAAGAGGGAAATGTTTAGTCCATCAACTGATGCAAGTAGATGCAAATGTCGTCTACTTCTGCACAATACTTTACTTCAGGCTGTGGCTGTTGTTGAACTTCTTGGCCTTGGTTAAAGGACCTCACAGTGGATGGCTTAGGTGGTGTCATTACCAGGTAGCCATTGGTGATTTCATTGATGTTGATTTGCATAGGTTATTCGTCTCCTTCGTCTTCAATCTCTTCCTCTCCTTCAATGCACGAATCAACAAGCTCAGTACTAGTTACTCCATCAAGCTTATTGATTGTTCCTATGATAAGAAGCTCAAGTGCATTCTTTGCTTCCTTGTCCTTGACATTAATGTCAACGTCATACTCTAGTCTTGCAATCATATGTTTCCTTATTTTACTTTGTTGTTTGTT
>CAZVYV010000243.1:0-5145 GCA_964630985.1 uncultured Occallatibacter sp. | reverse complement strand
GGGCTCTGATTGCGGTAATTGCAATCATGGCAGCTTTGGCTCTGCTGTTGATCCCACACGGCCATTCCTCAGACGCTGGGGCGTGTTTAGCAATACTAGCCATTCTTCCGTTTGTTGGGGTAATCTCCCCGCTGAGTCTGCTGTCGCCAATGGCCTATATGTATCTGGGCCGTACGCCTAACGCTCCTGTTCTTCCCGCATCCTTCCAACGCCCACCACCCATCCTGCTCGGTTAAATCTCTGAGAAATTGAACGGTCCCACACAGCAGCATTCGCTGCTTTGCACCGCTTTCTATCCCCTCATGAAGTTTTGACTGTCAGGAAAGGTGTGAATGAGCGCCAATCTTTTCTATCTGTGTTCTATTGCGGCGAGCCTCCCGTATCTAGCGGTTGCCGTCGTGTTCGCGCACTTTTTGCTGCGCCGAGCCGAGTGGAGGCATAAGAGACGGCGCGGAGAAAAGAATCCGGGCTTTTGTCCGTCTTCCTCCGCATTGGGCGCGATTTTGCTTTTCGCGCAGGTGTTTTACCGGCCAACCTTGTCGTATGTTCTTGAGGCCAGGCAGGAGGAAGACGCGGAGGAAGACGATCAGGGCGACCCAGAGGGCATGACGAAACAACAACTGAACCGCCAGCTCAAAAAAATCCGCCGAGGCGAGCATGTTGGGGACCTCGTTTTGCGTCTGTGACTCGGGTTCGGAGAACGCTGAATTCTCGCAATTCAGAGGGAGCGACGAAAGGCTTCCATCACCCCCAGCCATTTACACTTAAGAACGGAGATACCCGTGTTTTTTGATAAGTTGTTAGCGAAAATCTTCGGTACAGCGAACGAGCGTGCCATCAAGCGCCTGACGCCCATTGTGGGGCAGGTCAGCGTGCTGGAGCCGGAGACCAAGAAGCTCTCAGATGAAGAGCTTAGAGCGAAGACAGCCGAGTTCAAGGCGCGGATTGCGGCAAGGCTCGAAGGAATTGAGGACGCCGAAGAAAAGAAAAATGCCGAGAAGGAAGCGCTCGACGAGATTCTTCCCGAGGCCTTCGCGGTGGTGCGCGAGGCGGGCTGGCGCGCGGTCCAAATGCGGCACTTTGACGTGCAGCTGATTGGCGGTGCGGTGCTGCACCAGGGCAAGATTTCGGAGATGAAGACCGGCGAGGGCAAGACGCTTGTGGCGACGCTTGCCTGCTATTTGAACGCGCTGGCCGGCCACGGCGTGCACGTGGTAACGGTGAATGACTACCTGGCCAAGCGCGACGCCGAGTGGATGGGAAAGATTTACGAGTTTCTGGGGCTGACGGTCGGCGTGATTGTTCACGACCTGAGCGACGACGAACGCCGCGCAGCTTACGGGGCCGACATTACGTACGGTACCAACAACGAGTTCGGATTTGACTACCTGCGCGACAACATGAAGTTCGAGATCAAGGATTGCGTGCAGCGCGGACATTACTACGCCATCGTGGACGAAGTGGACTCGATCCTGATCGACGAGGCACGGACACCGCTCATCATTTCAGGTCCGACGGAGCAGACGACGGACAAATACGCGCGCGTGCGGCACATCATTCCGCAGTTGGAGATGGGTGAAGAGGTTGAATGGAGCGACACGCAGCGGCAGCAAGAGTTGGGTATCCGGCTCGCCGAGGGCGAAAAGTACATGAGCGGCGATTATTTTGTCGACGAAAAGAGTCGGCAAATCGGCGTTACCGACTCCGGATGGGAGACGATCGAAAAGGCGCTGGGTATCGGTAATATCGCCGACGCGGAGAACTGGGACCTGAAGCACTACGTGGAGACGGGGATCAAAGCACACGCGCTCTACAGGCGCGACGTGGACTACGTGGTGAAGGACGGCGAAGTCATTATCGTGGACACGTTCACGGGGCGGCTGATGCCGGGGCGGCGCTGGAGCGACGGGTTGCACCAGTCGGTTGAGGCCAAGGAGGGCGTGAATATTCGCAAGGAAGACCAGACGCTGGCCACGATCACGTTCCAGAATTATTTTCGCCTCTATCAAAAACTGAGCGGCATGACCGGAACGGCAGAGACCGAGGCTGCCGAGTTCGAAAAGATATACAAACTCGAGATCGTGGTGGTTCCGACGAACAAGCCTATGCGGCGACTGGAAAACCCGGATGTTGTATTTCGCACGGAGAAAGAGAAATACAAGTCCGTCGCGGACAACATCGCGGAGCTGCATGCCAAAGGTCAGCCGGCGCTAGTGGGCACCGTGTCCATCGAAAAATCGGAGCGCCTGTCGGCGATTTTGCAAAAAAAAGGCGTGAAGCACGTGGTGCTGAACGCCAAGTTCCACGAGCGCGAAGCAGAGATTGTGGCGCAGGCGGGACGGCTGGGGATGGTGACCATCGCGACCAACATGGCCGGCCGCGGCACCGATATTCTGCTGGGTGGCAACGCGGAGTTCATGACCCGGCAGGAGCTGGTGAAGAAGAACAAGGCGCGGGCGATCAGCGTGGCGGAGGGCGCGATCAATCCCATGGCGCCGGCAGGATTCCAGCGCTTCTACTATCAGGGGCAGGAGTTCGAGGTCTCCGATGGCGATTGGGCGGAGGCTAATGCGTCGCACGCGGCCGCGGCGCAGGCGGAGCATGAAGCAGTGATCGCAGCGGGTGGGCTGTTCATCCTGGGAACGGAACGGCACGAATCGCGGCGTATTGACAACCAGCTGCGCGGCCGCGCCGGACGCCAGGGTGATCCCGGCGAGTCGCGGTTTTTTCTATCGCTCGAGGATGACCTGATTCGCATCTTTGCACGCGGGTTTGCAGGCACCGTGATGCAGAAGGTGATGGTCGAGGACGAGGCGATCGAATCGCGCATGATCACCAAGCGCATCGAAGGCGCGCAAAAGGCGGTGGAAGCGCAGAATTTCGAAGCGCGCAAACATCTGCTGGAATACGACGACGTGATGAACAAGCAGCGCGAGGCGGTCTACGGCCTGCGCCGGCAACTGCTGGAAGGCGTCGAGCAGCGCGAGATGATTCTGGAGGATTATGTCGGCGGAATCCTGAGCACCCTTCTGGATGAATTTGCCGGCGAGCGCGTGCGGCAGGATCAGTGGGACCTCAAGGGCCTGGGCGAGAAACTGGTCGACCACTTCGGATTCAATCTCGCGGCATCCGGCATCAAGCCGGAGACGCTGAGCCGGCACGAGCTGGGTGAGGAGATTTTTGCCAAATTGTCCGAGGGCTATGAGGCCAAGGAGAAGATTCTGGGAGCGGCCACGATGCGCCACCACGAGCGCATGGTGATGCTGACTGTCATCGACGGGCTATGGAAGGATCACTTGCTCTCGATGGATCACCTGAAGGAGGGAATCAATCTGCGCGGCTATGCGCAGCGCGATCCGCTGGTGGAGTACAAACGCGAGTCGTTCGACATGTTCGAAGCGATGATGCTGAAGTTCCAGGAAGACACTGTACGGTACCTTTTCCGGATGCAGATCTTGGGGCAGGAAGGGCAGCCGCTGGATGGCGGAGTGCCGCAGACGCGACGGCCAGTTCCGCCCGCTCCGCCGGTGGCCAGCGCCGCGCAGCCTGTGGCCGGCGATGGCGCGCCGCGCGAGATCGAGATCCATACGCGCAAGCCCTCGACGACCATCGACGAATTGGAGAAGGAGTTCCAGCGGAAAAAAGAGCGGGAACTCGCTGTGGCCAGCAGGCAAGGCGGCGGGGATTCAAGCGAAACTGCACAGCGGCGGACGGGCGACAAGGTGGGTCGCAACGATCCATGCCCGTGCGGCAGCGGCAAGAAATACAAGAAGTGCCACGGGGCGTAGGAGCAGGGAATAGGGACCAGGGACCAGGGACCAGGGAACCAATCGCTCGCTCTTCCTAGCGCAGGAAGCTGAAGAAGCCTTTTTTTTCGTTCTTCTCAGCGAGCAGGCCTGCGGCTGATTTGGCCATGGTGCGGATGGTTTGCGAGATGTTGGAATCGACCATGACCATGGGAGTGGCGGTTTCGCGGGTTCTGCGCGCGGCAGCATAGTCGTCGGGGATCTTCCAGTTCGCGGGCCGGGTTAAAGCCTTCATGATCTGAGCTTCGTCAAAAAGCGAGTCGTTGGATTTGTAGCGATTGACGACAATTTGCAGGCTCTCGTCGCGCCTAGCGAAATATTTCAGGACCATGCGGTTGGCCGTGCGCATTTCAGAGATACCGACCTGCGTAACGAGGAAAATGGTGGAGGAATCCTCAAACAAGGTGGAGTCCATCAGATCGATCCTCGATCCGATATCGACCACGACATAGTCGTAAATATCCCGCGTGACTGATAGCAGCTTGTCAACGGCCTCCTTAGTGGCCCGCACGTCAGACAAATCCGTCGGCGCGGGAAGAACGGAGAGCCCCGAGCTGTGTTTGGAAACCAACGTGGAGAGCAGATTCGCATCGACGCGGTTGGGGTTTTCGAGGGCAGTGACGACGGAGTATTCAGTGACAATTCCGAGGTTAATGGCCACATCGCCGAGTGGCTGGCCGAGATCGATGAGGAGCGTGGTGCTGTCACTCTCCTGAGCCAACGCGAGGGCAAAATTCGACGCCAGCGTAGTCACGCCGCAGCCGCCCTTTGAGCCGATGAAGACAAACAATTTGCCGGTCTTCTTACCGTCATCATGAGGCGGGGGCGTTGCTCGGGGCACCGAAGCGCGAGTAAGAGCGGCGGAAACTTCGTTGACATCAAGCGGCAAAGTGAAGAATTCGCGCACCCCGGCGCGCATGAATTGTACGGCGCGCTTCATATCGGCGCTTGCCGAATAGGCCATAACATAGGCGCGGCCACTGGCGCAGAGGCTTTCGACGAGAGCGAAGGCGTAATCCGGATCGCTGTCCGCGTCGATGATGACAACTTCGTAGGCCTGCGCGAGCCGCTGAGGCAGGTCGTCAAGCCTGGGCGGGAAAGACGAGAATTCGTGGAGCTTGAGGCCCGGATGCTTGGAGACAGCGCTGGCGACAACTTTTCGCCGTTGTTCGTCCGGTCCGAGGAGCGCGACGTTCAGATTGGTTACATCCGGGATGGCAGTTTCCCTCGAGGCTTGCAGCATAGCAAACAATCGGCTCCCAAAGGTCTATTTTAAGCGATCTCGTTGCTGAAATGGGACTTGCTATGACGCTTTCGGGGGAGTGCGAAAGGATGGACA
>CAZVYV010000242.1:0-5155 GCA_964630985.1 uncultured Occallatibacter sp. | reverse complement strand
TGATGGAAGGCGCCCAGACCCCTTTGCCATAGCGATTGCCGCCAATCATGCTGTAGCGCGGGTCCATGTCCAGGCGATCGACCACGTGGCCGATGATCGTCCAGTGGACGAGGTCGGTTGATTGAAGAATTGGAATGCCGGGCACGAAGTGAAAGGTGGAAGCGACGAGATAGTAATTCAGTCCGTCACGGATCACGTCAGGATCGGAGTAGTCGGCGAAGAGAATCGGATTGCGATACGTTGCCTTCCACCCCAGCGACGAAGACCCTTCGCTGGGAACCCCGACCTGCGCAGCGGGGCGCGGGGACTGCGCTCGCGCGGTTGCGAACGACGCTGCCAGGCAAAGGCCAAGCAAGAGTTTTCGCCGCAGGCTTTGTGTGAGGTCTTCTGCTCTTTGAGTCATCGAGTGGCCTTTTCGCTTCTGCCCGGGTTGCTTTTAGAGATAAAAACGGCCTCCGGCTGCCGTTGTGCTCGGCACTCGACCATCCCGCCATGACAAATGAATCGGGGAGCGCAGCATCTGGCCGCACTCCCCAGGGTTCTTAGAACAGCAGCTTCAACGAAAACTGCGCGATACGCGGATCATTTTGAGGCTGCGTGGAGGTCCAAAGCTGGGGGCTCGTACTCGTAATCTTGCCGAACGACCCGCCTAAAGTCGTCCCAGGATCGCCCAGGTTGGTGTGGTTAAGCACATTGAAATACTCGGCGCGGAACTGCAGAGACGTGCGCTCGCTGAATGGAAAATCGCGCGCAGCGCTGACGTCCCAATCGGCGTAGCCAGGGCCTCTGAAGGATCCCTTTTGGACGTTTCCGAATGTTCCCACTGGGTTGACCGAAAAAGCCGCCGGATTCAGGAAATTCCTGCAGTTCACGGCCCCAACTGCGCATGCAGCGCCGCCATATGCGCCGCTCCCGCTATACACGGCGCGGTCGCGGTTCTGAAGGGAGCCGGAATTGTTGGCTGCGCTCGAAAAGATAGTCAATGGGTCGCCTGTGCGGTACTGTACCAGGCCAGTAGTCTCAAATCCGTTGACTAGATAGCGGAGAGCGCCGGGAGCGGCTTGCATGATCTTCGGCTCGGTATACACGTAAGACGCCGCCACGATGTCGGTATGATCGAATTCCGTCGGACCGTAGTCGAGCGCTTTGAAGTTCGGCATGGTGATGGGGTAGGCGAATGAGTTTTGAGCGCCGATAGATGTTGCTGCCTGGTTCCATGGCATGTTGTCCATCGCCTTGCTCCAGGTGTAGTTGAAGAGCATGGTAAGGCCGTACTTCACGCGTTGTTCAGCCGTCACTTGCAGCGAGTTGTAACTGGTGTTGCCGCCGGTGTTGGCCGCAGTAATGTATTTCGGATAGCAGCTGTTGGTGGCCGCGCAACCTGCAGGATCGAATGTTAAGACTGCTGAACCAGGAGCAACGGGAGGATTGAGTTCGAGGTCTTGCCACTCGTGCCTGCTCAACTCGCCCACATAGGCAGTCCGCAATAAGAGGCTTGAAGTAAGTTGCTGTTCGACGGCAAGGTTGAAGGCAACCGTGCGGGGATCCTGGAAGCCTCTATACGGATCGTAGGTCAGCCAATTATTCGACGAAGAGATGGGATACGTGTTCGGCGGAACCTGCGGCGCTGGGAAGGGATTGGTAACCCCAGCGGTGCCGTACGGGTTGTACCAGGTCATGTTGACGTTATTGGCCGGAGTTGTGGCCGAGAAGGTGGATGAAAGCGCGACGGATTCAAGGAACGGCTCGCCATTCGAGTAGATATTGAAGAGCGTGCTGTTGATGCGGCTGTCGAAGAACAGTCCGGCTCCGCCGCGAATCGCAGTCTTACCGTTACCGAAGACGTCATACGCAAATCCCAGCCTGGGCATCCAGTGGTTGTAGTTGGAAGCAACTCCGCGGGGGTTGAACCCTGGATCTCCGGCGAATTCCATTCCGGCAGGCGCCAGCGGGAACTTGGTGGAGTGAGTATCCGATGCCCAAAGCGACGGAGAAAAGCTCCCCATTCGCCCATCTCGCTCTCTCCATGCCACGAATGGCTCCCAGCGGACGCCGTAGTTGAAAGTCAGGTTGCGCGTGGCTTTCCAACTATCCTGCACGTAGGCTCCCTGAAACGTGCCGCGGGGTCTGAAGATCTGGCCGGTTCCCTGGTTCATTTGAAAGAGATATCCAAAGAGGAAGCTGGCCATGGCATCGTTGGTGCCGGTGGCGCTGAAGTTGAACTGGCCCGGAAGCGTGTTGAGGTTGTTGACGTCGATCTTCGACAACTCGTCGTGGTAGCCGGCGTCGATGTTGTGTTTTCCCATCAGGAAATGGATATCGTCGGTCAGCGTATAGTTGGCTCTCCTGAAAGTTGCCTGCGCCAGGGTGGTGATCTCGAAGTACCCTCCCTCGACGTAGATCTGATTGATCTGTTTCGGCGTCGGATTGAAGAAATTGGCCGAATCCACGCCGAGATCGAGCACGTCAATTCCGTTGCCGGCCGGACCGCGGAAGTCATTTTGAATCTGATAGCTGACGATGAGGTTGTTGACGATGTGATCGTTGAAGGTGTGCGTTTCAGAAATCAGCGAGTTGTAGTAGTGGTTCGTGGCCTCGTCGGACAGGCTGAGGATGTTTGTGAGGTTTTCAACGCCTTGCAGGATGAATGCATCAGCGAAGTATCTCTCAGACAATTTGTCCTTCGCACCCAGCTCCTGGTCTGCCCGTGCTGTCATCTCTGCCAGATTGAAGTTGTTCGGCAGTTTGAACGGGGGCGGGGTGCCAGTTGTGGTCAACGATGGTACGTACTTCAGGAAGTTCGTTGTGACCGGGCTCAGGGCTCCGGCCTTCCACGTGTGGGAAGTAGCGTAAGGCGATTGGTTGGTGCACGAAGCATCGGCCACCATATAGTTGGTTCCGTTCGGGTCGAACGGATCGCTGACGCAATCGGTGAACACCAGGTTGTTTGTGCCCGGCGCGCCGCCGGTGGAGTTCGCGCCTGCCTGAGCGATGGTGGGCAGCAGGATGGTGGAGGAACCGGCAGTCGAGGCGGAATGATTGATCGTCCGCTGGTAGCCGAAGAACCCGAACGACTTTCCGGTGTGGGTCAGATGAGGAATCTCGAGTGGCCCGCCGACCGTGCCGCCAAACTGATTGCGGTTGATTGTGTCTAAGACTTTGTGGCCGAGTGCCGCACTGTAAGTGAAGGCGTTGGCCGCGTTGAAATCCCGGTTGCGGACAAATTCAAAAGCGTCGCCATGATACTGGTTGGTGCCGTGCTTGGTGATGATGTTGACCACTCCGCCCGCGTTCTGGCCGTATTGCGCGGAGTAGTTGCTCGTCTCGACGCTGAACTCCTGCAACGCATCGGGCATGGGAAAAGGCTCGTTCACGTTCGTGTACTCGTCAACGTTGTTGCCGCCGTCGAGCATGTAGTTGGTCTGCCCCACGAATGTGCCGTTGGTCGCGATGGTAACGGCATCCGGGAATGTCTTGGTGTTCCCCTGATCCGCCTGTCCATTCGGCGCAATCGTAATTCCGGCTACTTCTTCAGTAAGGGCGGCGGCATTGCGCCCGTTCAATGGCAGCTCGTTCACCGACGCCGTACCGATCACCTGCTGTTGCGTTCCGGTCGTCAGGTCCACCTGAGCGGCATCGGCGCTCACCGTCACAGTTTCTGTCGTCTGGCCGGGCTTCAGCGTGATGTTCACCGTCACGGCGGCATCAGCTCGCAGTTCTACGGCTTTCTCCGTGTAGACTTCAAACCCTGCGCGTTTGGCGGTGATGTTGTAAACCGAAGGCGGGAGAATGGGGAAAACGAAGTTGCCCTGGCTGCCCGAAGTCGTTGTTGACGAAATTCCCGTTCCGACCTGCGTTGCCGTGACTTCGGCGCCGGGAACCACTGCGCCACTCGCGTCTGCCACCGTGCCGTTGATGCTTCCAAGTCCTTGTGCAGACAACCGGCCTGGAATGCAAACGCACAGCGCGAAAACGGCAACAAAACAACCGATCAATTTGGGAAGAACTCTCATGTCAGCCTCCTGAAACGTTGCTCTTGTGGGTGAAAACAATCGTTTCGTACCCGAAGCAGGACGCACCGGGCGCACGAAAATACGAGCAGCGAAGTTTGTATTGAAACAGATTGACAGTTGATGAGACAGGTACCGTCCCTGACGGTCAGGAATTGTCTTTATCTTTATTTATTTCTTGAGTTTATCCCGAGCAACAAACTGTCCGGAAGCCTTGTGGAAAGTCGTCTTTATTCAGCCGATACCGCGACAACCCTGGGGGGGCCAGGGGTTCCGTCTGTGACCGTCGTTCCCAAAACAACCTGCAGATTTGGCTCATTTCCATTCAGGCGCTCATCTCGGGCGATGGCCTGCATAAGACTGGGATCCGTGAGGAACTCGCCTGCGGTTTCGGTGCCATAGGTATAGAGCCCACCAATCACAACGACGGCGTGCCCTGTCTCGGAATCCCTGATCCGTGAGATCAAGGCGAAATCCTCCAGCTTGGGGCTGTTTGCTCCGGTAGCTGGATCTCGCGGCTGGTTCGTACCCCAACTCCAACTGCGTGAAGAGGGATTTTTCGCGTCGCGGATGTAGATGAGATGCTGATCAGCATCCATGGCCAGGCTGAAGCGCAGCTGCCGCGTCAGGCGCAAGCTCCACTCGTTATTGAAGGCGCCAATGAGAACGACGGCGCCGTTGCGGAGGTCGGAGAACGAACTCTCATTGCCTCTGCGAATGAGGACTTGCTTGTTTCGAGCCTCAAGCGCGCCAACGACCTTGGCAATGGTCACGGTGTCGGCGAAGGGAACCGTTTCCGATGAGTCAGAACTGGGCACAGGGGTGACCGGACTTCCATTTCCGCCTATATCAGGTACGGTGGGCGGACCATTCGGATGATCACCGACCACGAGCAGCACTGGGCCTGGTGTATCCAGAACCGGTTTCCAGAACAGGTCTTCCGGATTGGCCCGATGGAACCACGTGTAGGCGGTGAACGCTGCAGCTGCAACAACAACCGTTGCGAAGACGCCGATATACGATCGCTTCCACCAGGCCGCCGGCTTCTTCGGTCTACTTACAGGAACCGGTCCAATATGAATGCGCGCTGCGTGCGTTTCAAATAGCGGCTCGGGCTGTTCCGTTTCGATCTCAGTTTCTACGCC
>CAZVYV010000241.1:0-5165 GCA_964630985.1 uncultured Occallatibacter sp. | reverse complement strand
AGGCGTGGAAGCGGGAAGCTCGTTTAGCGGCTGGACGATATTGCTTTCGGCGAGGCGCTTGCAGAAGGCCAGGTACTCCTCGTAGAAGTGGACGTCGTGACGCGCGTGGCCCAGAGCCTCGAGGGTGCGGTAGTCCAGCACTGTGTAGCGCTCGGGGAAGATCGCTGCGAGAACAGCAGAGGCCACCGCGATGTCGACGCCATGCAACTCAAGCATGGCCTTGACGGCGGCTTCAGTGGAGGACTCCGGCGCGGCGGCAACAGCCAGCACTTGCCGGATCTTCTCGTTGCTGTTGCAGATCAAAACCTGCACCGCCCGCTCAGACTTCCAGCGCACGATCGCTTCCAGATTGGCCAGCGAGTAGTCTCCATTACGAATGGCTTCCCCGGCCTCAAAGGCGGCTTTTTCAAGCTCGTGCTCCTTCTCGCCGGCTGTTTGCCAGTATTGCTCAGCCAAGTCTTGCAGCTCCGCTTCAGCAGGCTGAAGCTGGAAATAGGCGACCATCTTTAATTCCATCCTTTCGATTCTTGTGCCCAAAACTTAGACACGATAGGCCCGGCGGGAAATCATTGTCAATAACCCGGAGGGTAGTTTTTCTAGCTGAGTACCGGACTGGTCCATGAGACGCTTGCGGCCGGGGTGGGGGTTCAGAGGAAGGCTGCGAAAGAAGCTCTTTTTCATCGAAATTTAGCTCGAACTCGGGCGCTCCCGTTGGTAGTAGACGCAACCTTCGATGAATTCGCTTCAATACAGGTTGGATTGATAAAGAATGTTTCGAGAAAAACGGGAAGCAAGTGCCACAATTTAGGTTCGACTGGGTGGCTTTGGTCGAAGTGCGCTGAATCGAAAGAATTTGGATCGAGTTTTGCATAAATCCATAAATATGCTAATATGGATTCATGCGAACGACCGTCGATATTCCAGACGAGGTGTACAAATCAGTCAAGATTCTGGCTGCCGAACGAGGGACAACAGTGCGGGAGCTCGTTCTTGAAGGGCTGGAGACGGTGATGCGGACCAGGACAGGGGGCCGTAAGGGATTTGGTTCGCCGGAGGCGCCGCACGCCGAACTCGAGTCGCTGGAGAGCGATCACGAGACCAGCGACGATCTTATTGGGTTTCCGTGAGGTCGAAGTGACGGTGGGCCCCTGGGCTTGGCAGGCTTATTCCGTCCGCAGCACACGCATTGGCTGGGTGGAAGCTGCTTTCCGGGCAGGAAGCCAGCACGCCAGCAGAGCGGCCAGCACCAATACTGTCCCCACGGCGCCGAAGGCAGGACCGTCCAGAGCTTGCACTTCAAACAGCATGCTTTGCATCGCCCTTCCCACGAAATACGAACCGGCGAGCCCCATCGCCAGGCCGATGCCGGACAGCACGATGCCCTCCCGCATCACCATCGACACCACCCGGCCGCGCCCAGCGCCAAGCGCCATGCGCAGAGCGATTTCATGCGATCGCTGCGTCACGGAAAATGCCATGACTCCGTAAATCCCAAGTCCCGCCAGAAACAGCGCTGCCACTGCAAACACTCCGAACAGCATCAGCGTGAAGCGCTCGTCGGCCACGGACTCATCACGGATCTGATCCAATGTTTCCGGCTGCGCCAGCGCCACGGTGGAATCCACCTGGTGCACCGCGGCCGCTATGCTGTGCAGCATTGAATCCGGCTTCTCCGCTGTGCGCACCGCAACCGTTGCCTGCGGCCAGGGAATCTGCCAGAAAGGCACCAGAATCTGTTCCCGGTTCGTCTGCCAGTCGGCCGCATGCACATCGCGGAAGACACCGATAATCTGCCACTGGATGGGAGGTCCCAGTTTCTGCACGCCGGGAATCAGTTGCTCCACGATCACGCGTTGTTCGAGCGGATCTTTTCCCTTCAGAAAGCTCTTCACAAAGGAATCATTCACCACGGCCACTTTCACGTTGTCGGCGGAGTCCTGAGCGGTGAACACGCGTCCCTTCTCCAGTTGAACTCCGAGCGTGGCAAAGTAGTCGGGCGTGACCATGCCGAACCCGCTGGTCGGCCGGAGCGAGGGATTGGCATACGATGGCCCGCCCGCAATCGTGAACGGCATGCCGAAGCCGCCACCGAAGAGCGGATAGCCGGTCATTGCGGTGGCGTGTGAAACTCCCGGCACAGCATCGATGTGCGCGAGAATGTTCTGATAGTACGAGACAATCAGCGCTGGATCCTTGGGTCGAGAATCAAGCACAGGCAGGGAGAACACCAGCACGTGATCGGTCCTCACGCCCAGATCTACGCGGCTCAGATTCCAGAAGCTGTGAATGGCCAAACCCGCGCCCGCCAGCAGAATGAGTGCCAGTGCAAATTCGCCAATGACCAGAGCCTGCCGCAAACGATGCTTCGCCACGCTGGTTCCGCTGCGTCCACCCTCCTTGAGCGTCTCCGCCGGATCAATGCGCGATGCGTACCAGGCGGGCGCGCAGCCTGCCAAAAGTCCGGCCAGCGTAGTCGTAGCCAGCGTGAACAGCAGAATCGGAATGTTCAGGCGCAGGACTGCCTCGTTGGGCAGTGTATTCCGCGGCATCACGGCGATCAGCCCCTGCAGCAGGCCGAAAGCCAGTGCCACGCCAAGCGCGCCGCCTATCAACGCCAGCAGCAGGCTCTCGGTCAGCAGTTGCACAAAGATCGTTGAACGCGCCGCCCCGAGCGCGCCCCTTACCGCCATCTCCTTTTGCCGCGCCATGCCTCGCGCCAGCAGCAGATTTGCGACGTTCACGCAGGCAATCAGCAGCACAAATCCGACAGCGCCGAGCAGCAGCCAAAGCATCTTGATTCGCGAAGGCGGCAGAAAATCGTCCTTCAGCGGCTCGATTCTCGCGCCCCAACCGGTATCGCTTTTCGGATTAGCCTCGGCGATGTGCGCCGTGACGGCATCCATGTTCTGCTGTGCCTGCTGGATCGTGACCCCCGGCTTCAGCCGGCCCATCACGAGCAGCCAGTGGAAGTCGTGGTTCGTCTGCTCCGGCTTGAAGACCAGCGGAACCGTCACCTGCGATTGTCCCCGGTCCGCGGAGCCGGGCTGCTGCACGCCGACTACCGTGTAGGGTTCGTCGTTGAGGCGCAGGGTGGTGCCGACAATATGGCGGTCAGCCCCCAGCTTGAGCCAGAACTTGTGCGTCAGGATGACCACGTGATCGCGACCGTCCTGCCCTTCTTCGGGCAGAAAATAACGACCCAGAAACAACGGTATCCCTTCCATGCGCAGCATGCCGGGTGTGGTCTCCGTCGCCTGAATATCCTCCGGTTGGTCCTTGGTGGCGGCGTTAAATTCTGTCCCGGTCCAGGCATTCAGATCCTGAAAGGCCGTGCTCTGCTGTTTCCAGTCAAGAAAATCCCCCGCCGATACGCCGTTGCGATGGCCTTGGATGGTGGACCACACCATCACCATTTGTTCAGGTTGCGGATAAGGCAGTGGCGCCAGCAGCGTGGCATAATCCACCGTGAAAATCGCAGTGTTCGCGCCGATACCCAGAGCCAGGGTCAGCAGGATCGTGATGGTCAGGCCGGGATCCCTGACCAGCAGACGAAGGCTGAAGCGAAGGTTCTGCACGAGGTTTTGAATGTTCCACCCCGACTATTGAAACGATCGAGTTTTAAAATGATCGAGCCCGGCGGACCTGAGCGATGGGCTTCCCCAACGATTGCGGCAGTCTGCATCATAGACGCTGACCTTTGCGGTTTGGCTCGAAAACCTACGCGCCCTCTGCGGTCCCGACTGGACTCTACTGCACCACCTGGCTGGCCACCGACTCAATTTGCGCCCGCTGCAAACGGTGCCTGTAGCTGGCTTTGATGAATTCGTGGAAGAGCGGGTGTGGCTCGAGGGGCTTGGATTTGAACTCGGGGTGGAACTGGCAGCCGAGGAAATAGGGATGGCCGGGTATTTCGACAATCTCGACGTAGGTCTGGTCGGGCGTGGTGCCTGAGATGCGCAGGCCGGCGCCCGTAAGCAGCGCCTCGTACTCGCGGTTGAATTCGTAGCGGTGGCGATGGCGCTCGCTGATCTCTTTTTGGCCGCCGTAGGCGCGGCTCGCAAGTGAATCTTCCTGTAGAACGCAGGTCCACGCGCCCAATCTCATCGTCCCGCCCATCTCTTCCACGCCGAGCAGCTCGCGCAGCTTGTAGATGATGCGGTGCTCCGTGGCCGGGTCGAACTCGCTGGAGTTGGCATCTTTGAGGCCGCAAACGTTGCGAGCAAATTCGATGCACGCCGTTTGCATGCCCAGGCAGATGCCGAAGTAGGGAACGTTCTTTTCGCGGGCGTAGCGGATGGCGTTCAACATGCCGTCAATGCCACGCTTGCCGAAGCCGCCGGGAACAAGAATGCCATCATAGCTTTCAAGTTGCGATTCATAGCTGCGATCGTCAGGGCCTGACGATTCGAGACCTTCGGCCTCAATCCAGTGAATTTTCAGTTTCAAGTTTTGTGAAATCGCCCCGTGCGTGAGCGCTTCCTTGAGCGATTTGTAGCTGTCTTCGTACTCCACATATTTGCCGACGATGGCGATGGAGACCTCGTCCTTGGGGTGGTAGCAGCGGTCAACCAGTTCCCGCCAGAGAGTGATGTCGGCGTCGGGCGCATCCTTGTGCAGGTACTTGAGAACCAGCGTATCGACGCCCTCTTCGGCGAAGCCAATCGGCACTTCGTAGATGAAGGGCACGGTTTTGGCGCCGATGACGGCCTTTTCTTCGACGTTGCAGAAGGCTGCAATCTTCTGCTTGATGTCGCGGCTGAGGGCGCGGTCGGAGCGGCACAGCAGTATGTCGGCCTGAATCCCGATCGAAAGCAGCTCCTTGACCGAGTGCTGCGTGGGCTTCGTTTTCAGCTCCTGCGCGGCGGCGATCCAGGGGACAAGCGTGACATGAACGAAAACGGTGTTCTCGCGGCCGAGTTCCTGGCGCATCTGTCGGATGGCTTCGAGGAACGGAAGCGATTCGATGTCGCCGACGGTGCCGCCGATTTCGACGATGGTGACGTCAGCGCCGTTCGATGCCACCTTGCGCATGGCATTCTTGATCTCGTTGGTAACGTGAGGAATGACCTGAACGGTTTTGCCGAGGTAGTCGCCGCGGCGCTCCTTCAAAATGATCTGCTCGTAGATGCGGCCGGTGGTGTAGTTGTTGTCGCGCGAGAGCGGCG
>CAZVYV010000240.1:0-5166 GCA_964630985.1 uncultured Occallatibacter sp. | reverse complement strand
TGTCCGGCATTCCGTCGATCACGACCTAAGGGGCGGACATGACCAATTATTCCACCATCTTTTTGGACGCGGTGAGCTGGGATATCGTGGCGGACGCCAACGGTGCCATCGCGGTTGCTGGTCCGCCCTACTCTCAGGCGCAGGACGCGTCCTCGGCGATACGGACGTGGCTCGGCGAACTCTATTACGACACGACGCGCGGCGTGCCGTATTCAAAAATACTCGGCCAGATCCCGAATTTCTCCGCGCTCAAATCGTATATGACTACGGCGGCGCTAACCGTGCCCGGCGTGACAAGCGCGGTGTGCTTTATTTCATCATACAGCCAACGAAGCGTGTCTGGTCAGGTCACGATCACCAATGAGAGCGGCCAGACAGCAACGGCGGCGTTCTGATGCCAACAAATGTTCCCGTCGTCTCGTTCACAAGCGTCGGATTTACTGTTCCGAGTACAACGCAGGTATTGACCGGCGTCATCGCTGACATCAACGCGGCGATACCGAATATAAATCTTTCGATCTCGAATACCGCATCGCTCGAAACTCCGCAGGGCCAGTTAGCCATGAGTTGGACCGCGACGATCACAAACGCCAACAATGCGTTTCTGGTCCAGGCCCAGATGACAGATCCGGCCACGGCGTTCGGCATTTGGCAGGACGCGATCGGTTACATCTATTTCATCACGCGTAAGCCGTCTCAACCGACTTCGCTTCAGGTCGCGTGCAACGGCGCGCAGGGCGTGCCGATCCCAGCGTTTCCAGTTGCAGCTACCGTTCAGGACGTGGCTGGAAACATCTATACCTGTGTTCAGGCCGGGACGATCCCGTCGAGCGGGAGCATCACGCTATCATTTGCATGCACCGTTCCGGGTCCGATCGCTGTCCCTTCTACCGTGGAGCCTTATCAAACCATTCCAGGGTTCGACAGCGCAAACGTGGTCTCAGGGGTGCAGGGGATAAACGAGGAAAGCAGAGCCGAGTTCGAAACGCGGCGACAGGACTCGGTCGAGGGAAATAGTTTAGGATCGATCGGATCGATCATCGGGGCCGTTGCTGCACTTTCCGGCGTGATCGATTACTACGGATACAACAATCCCTCAGCCAATCCCGTTACATTTAACGGAATCACCGTTGCCGCGTACTCGATCTATATTTGCGTGGCGGGAGGCGTTCCGGCAAGCATAGCTCAGGCGATCTGGTCTAAAAAAGGCCCAGGCGCTCCTATGACCGGGAACACCACCATCACTACCTATGACAGCAATCCGCTCTACGCCACGCCTCAACCCTATTCGATCACGTATCAAACCGCTGTTCCGCTTCAATTCGTTTTCAACGTCACGATCTACAACACGCCTAACGTTCCATCGAATGTAACGTCGCAGGTTCAGAGCGCGCTACTGGCCGCGTTCACCGGCAACGCGCTGTCTGCCGCGTTCACCGCATCGATTTCCGGGACGCTTCTGACCGTAACTGCGGTAGCGTCTGGCACGATCGCGGTCGGACAGATCATTTCCGATCAAACCGGGTTGGTCGCGGCCAACACCGTCATATCTGCGTTCGGCGCAGGAACGGGTGGAACAGGAACATACTCGGTCAGCACCAGCCAGAACGTCGTCAGCGAAGCGATGACGACCACGGCACCGCCGAGCACCGTTGCCATCCCACGCGCCAGAATAAATTCCAAGATCGCTGCGGTTCAATACGTCCCTGCCATCGCGGCTCTCGGGTCATGGGCTCTCGTCACTTCGATAACTCTCGGCTCTATCAATTCTCCTGACGCCGTTGTCGAGGGATACATTGCTGGAAATACTTTCACAGTAACGGCGGTGACGTCGGGCACCATCGTGCTAGGTGGAACGCTGTTCGACACGACAGGATTGGTCCCGAACGGCACAACGATATCGGCATTTGTCAGCGGATCAGGTGGAACGGGAACCTACACGATCAATACGTCGCTAACGGTTGGGGCGACATTTACCGGAAACGGTTCTGGCACGAACCTAACCGCATCAGCGGTCACAGGTGTGATCGGGATAGGCCAGACCATCTTGGGAACAGGTGTCCCGGCCAACACCACGATTGTGTCACAGACCTCAGGTCCGACCGGAGGCGCTGGAGTTTATGTAACGAACAACTCGACTACATCGTCAGGAGCCGCCTTGACCTCGAACGAGATCATAACGATGGCGTCTGGGTCGCATGCCACGCAGCAAGTCAATGCCAATCAGGTGCCTCAACTCGTCGCGCTTAACATCAATGTTACGGTTGCGTGATGGCAGTCGTTCCGACCGGGCCTCCGTATCCTTACATAGCTCCTGGCTCCAATGCCATAGGGGTCGGCGCGATAGGCGAGATGCAGATAGGCGCTATTCCAGCGTTCAATGCATGGGTACCAATCCTCAGCCAATATCGAAATTCTCCGAACTTAGACTCGATGATCTTGGCATTTAACTCCGCAATGGATCAGACCGAGAATATATCAAATCTATTCGACTTCATCTGGAACGTGCTCACCGCGACTGGATTCGGTTTGAACGTGTGGGGCCGCATCGTCAACATCAGCAGGACGGTAGCGATACCAGGAGGCATCCAGTATCTAGGATTTGATGAGGCAGGCGTCGGAAACTGGACCGGGTTTGGTCAGGGCATCTTGTTTTCAGGCGGCCTAACAACGTTCAACTACGTGTTCGACGACACCGATTATCGAAGGATGATATTGGCCAAGGCGGCGACGAACATTTGGAACGGGTCTATTCCAGCATTTAATCAGATCCTCCTGAACCTGTTTCCGGAACGCGGCCTCTGCTACGTCGCTGACAACCAGAACATGAGCATCACGCTAAATTTTCATTTTGTGCTATCGCCTCAAGAGATCGCGATCGTCGAGTTCTCTGGAGCGTTACCTGCGCCTTGCGGCATCGCGGTCAGTATCTCACAACTATAAAATATGGTGATTGAATGAAGAGGCTACTCTTTATCGCAGCTTTGATGTTGTCGATTTGTGGCAGGGCAGATGCCATCACGCAATCTGCTTCACCCACAAAATTCAATATTCCGTGGGCCAATGCGACCGGCGTTCCTTACATCAGAAGCATTCCACAGGCATCTCAGATCGGGATTCAGAATTGTGCAGCCTCTCTTACGGACGGATTCCCGCCCCTTTCATTCACGCCACCTGGAGCCGGTGGCTGTCCACCCTATGGCGCTGACTTCAACGGCATTCTGAAACAGATCACGCAGTGGTCGCAGTGGTTTTCGGCCGGAGGTCCGGTGTTCTATGATTCGGCTTTTGCCGGATCGGCGTCGAACGGCTACCCGAACGGAGCTATCATCCAATCGACGGTTGTTCCCGGCGATTTCTGGATGTCAACGGCCGATAACAACACTACGAATCCTGACACGGGAGGCGCCAACTGGGTCCAGATCGGGATGCAGACCGGGATGATGCAGGCCGTGCCTGCCGCAGTAGTCATGCCCGGATACGTTTCCGCCAACGGTCTAACTATCGGTAATGCCAGTTCAAACGCGACCAACCTAGCTAGTTCAACAACTCAATTTCTATTTACGTTCATCTGGACCAATTGCTCTGCTACGAATTGTCCGATCTATACGAGCGCTGGAGGTGCGTCGTCACGGGGCGCCAGCGCAGCGGCAGACTTCGCCGCTAATAAAGCGATCGCAGTATTCAATTCAAACGGCGCAGGAATGATAGGCGCAGATTCTCAGGGCACCTCGACGTCAACAAATCTATCTGGTGTTCCGGTTCAGGTCGGCAGCACGACGACGACCGGATCAATCATCGGCGAAAACCTGCATACGCTGACAGCAGGACAGATACCAACAATTACATCAAGTGGATCTATGTCTGGAACGTTTTCGGGGTCGATGTCAGGAAGCATGAGTTCAAACGTTGCAGACGTTGTGAGAGCCCCGACTGGTTTTGACGATCTTGGTTCTGGCGGAGGCGCATTCAATTTTTCTGCAATGCAATACCTCAGCCGGATAGCTCAGACGATAACTTCAACCGGAACCGTTTCCGGAAGTACATCGGGTGACGTTTCCGGAGGCGTGACATCCAATAACACTGGCGGCGGTTCCCACAACACGGTCGAACGAAGCGTGACGGTTTGGTGGGAGATCAAACTGTGATCGAAGCTTTGCTTTGCTGTATCGACCAAGATATGATGGACCTTACCAATCATTCGGAGGTCAATTTCTGATGCGACACTTTTACGTCTATGAGCACTGGCGGCCTGACCTTGACGTCTGTTTCTATGTAGGAAAGGGGCATGGCCGCCGGTCTTCTGATATGCGCAGGAGTCGTCACCGTCATCACATCGGTATTCAAAAGAAACTTGCTGCTCTCGGTATGTGCGTAGAAATAAGAATGGTAGCATCTGACCTTGCTGAAGATGAAGCTCTAAAGATCGAATGCGAAAGAATAGCGTTCTGGATCGGGGCCGGCGTCAAACTAGCTAACAAGACCGCTGGTGGAGACGGCCTTCGAAATCCATCTATAGAAACTCGCGCCAAGATCGCAGAAGGTGCTAGGCGATTGCACACCGGCCGCAAGCGCTCTGACGAAACAAAAGCTAATATTAGCGCTTCGTTGAGTATCGCGATGAAAGATCCTGCGACTAGGGCCAAGATAAGAGTTGCGGCCAAGGCGCAGTGGAGCGATCCAGAGCGTAGAAATAAGATACTTTCTGCTATCAGAATATCTTCTGCATCTGAAGAGAATGCTGCTGCAAGAAGCGCCAGCCAAATGGGAAATAAAAAATCACTTGGTAAAAAAAGATCAGCCGAGACAATCGCCAAACAAATCGCATCTTTTAAATCGAATAGGATAAAAAATCCTATAACTGATGATATGCGCGCTAGAATGAGTGCTGGACAGAAGAGGCGTTTTGCAAAAGCAAAGGCAGAGGGGAGTAAACATCTGTGCTTAAAGTAACGCTTGCTTTCTGTCTTTCATTACTAGGAATATCCTACTGTAACGCCCAATCTTCTCCTCAATGGTCGTTCGGATTCGTCCCCTCGGTAGCGCAGTGGAACGCCGCGTTTGCGGCAAAAGTCGATTTTATAGGCGGTCAGGTCTGCGCCACGTCTGGATGCACGTTCACCGGACCTGTCATCACTGCGGCATCGGTCGCAAATATATCTGGGT
>CAZVYV010000239.1:0-5215 GCA_964630985.1 uncultured Occallatibacter sp. | reverse complement strand
ATCCGCAAGATGGTCGACGCCGGCGTGGCCGAAGGCGCGCGCTGCTGGCAGCCGAGCAATCCTCTGCCGGAGAAGGGCTGCTTCTATCCGCCCACACTGCTCACGGACGTTCATCCTGGCTCCACTGTCGTGCAGGAAGAAATCTTTGGCCCGGTCCTCGTCGCTATGACCTTCCGCACGCCGGCAGAAGCCGCGGAGCTCGCGAACAACACAATCTACGGCCTCGCCTCCAGCATCTGGAGCGAGAACATCAACGTCGCGCTCGATCTCGCCTCGCAAGTGAAGGCCGGCGTTGTCTGGGTCAACTGCACCAACCAATTCGACGCGGCCTGCGGATTCGGCGGCTATCGCGAGTCGGGTTACGGACGCGAAGGCGGACGCGAGGGCATGCTCGAGTACCTCACGCCGAAGTGGCTGCACTCGCTGCCCGCCGCTCCGGCAAAGGCGGCGCACATCGAGGCTCCTGACGAAGAAGAGGGCTTCGCATCCACCGGCTCCGCACTCGACGCGAGCATCGACCGGACGGTCAAGCAATACATCGCCGGCAAGCAGGCGCGCCCTGACTCCGGCTACTCGTTCCCAGTTTTTGGCCGTGACGGCGAACTACTGGGCGAAGCGCCGCTCGGCAACCGCAAAGACATTCGCAACGCCGTCGAAGCTGCTCGCAACGCAGCCGGCTGGGCCAGAACCTCCGCGCACAACCGCGCGCAGATTCTCTTCTTCCTCGCGGAAAACATGATCCAGCGCCGTGACGAAATCGCCCATCGGCTGGCCCGCGCCGTCGGAGAGGAGCAAGCAGGCGTCGAAGTCGATCTCTCGGTCGAGCGCACCTTCACCTATGCCGGGTGGGCCGACAAATACGATGGCCTCGTCCATAATCCTCCTGGCCGCAACATCGCCATCGCCATGAACGAGGCCGTGGGCGCTGTCGGAATTCTCGCGCCCTCTGAAGCGCCGTTGCTCGGTCTGCTTTCGCTCGTGCTCCCAGCCATCGCCGTGGGCAACACTGTCGTTGCGGTGCCCTCCGATCGCTATCCGCTCATCATCGGCGACATCTATCAGTTGCTCGATACGAGCGACGTGCCAGCCGGCGTTGTAAATCTTGTTGCCGGTCGTCCCGCGGAGCTGGCCAAGACTCTCGCTGAGCACGACGGCATCGAGGCCATCTGGTGCTTCCGCAGCAACGAGGAAGCTGACTTTGTGCGCGCCGCCTCCATCGGCAACATGAAGCAGGTGTGGACCAACGACGGCCACGAATATGACTGGTTCAATCCCGCACAGGCTGAAGGCCGCTGGTTCCTGCAGCACGCCACACAGGTCAAGAACATCTGGGTTCCCTACGGCGAGTAATCAGCGTGCCCTTGCCAAATTGCCCCCGCTCACGCTCCGGCGTCAGCAATGAGCGATCGCGGTGCGCCGTCTGCAAACATCACAGCGCGGCCCGGCTCACTGCACAATCGGAGAGATACAGTGGAGTAGCTGTGCTACATCAATGAGCTAAGATTCCGACATGCGCCTGTTGCCTATGGAAATCCTCGCGGCATAGCCCGCGAACCCAAAACTCCTTGCCCTCAATGTTAGATCGGAAGGAAACGGACATACACATAGCTCCGGCGTAGATCACGAAGCGTATGTGCAAGAATCCAGAAAGGCCAAATGAGTACCCCAGTGCACACAGAGGATTTTCTGAAAACCGCGCCGCTCGCCGGGCCAGAAAACAGACCCAGGTCAATTTGGGAGGCCGGTGTACGAGAAACACTTCTCGAAGATATCGCGTTAAAGACGCTTTATCTGTCAGGTCCATTCTCAGTTCTTGATCTCTCCCAAAGAATTCGGCTCAGCTACGAAATAGCAGAGGAACTCTTTCGCCGGCTTCGCTCGAAGCTACTTGCAGAGGTCACGGGAATGAGCGCCACCGTCGCCGATATTGCCATCACGTCTCAAGGCAGAGCGCGGGCGTTGGAACTACTATCCCAGAGCCACTATGCGGGAGCGGCGCCTGTCACTCTGGCCAGCTACGTTGAGCAAGTTCGGAAACAGAGCGTCCGCAATGTGAAGGTTCACCAGGGTGATGTGGAGCGTGCCTTCGCGCATCTGGTAATGGATAGCGAGACCTTGGCGCAGTTTGGAGCGGCTATTAACTCCGGGGCCGGGATCTTTCTCTATGGTCCGCCCGGCGTTGGAAAAACCGCCGCCGCCGAGGCCTTGTCGCGCGTGCTTGCTACGGATGGGGTATGGATTCCCTATGCGCTGGAGGTCGATGGCCAGATCATTACTGTCTACGATCCAGCGATTCATAAGCGAATAGAGGAACCGGAATCTGAGGATCGAGACAAGCGATGGGTACGTTGCCATCGACCCTCGGTTACTGTGGGCGGAGAGTTAACAATCGAAATGTTGGATTTGCAATTCAATCCAATTTCGAAAAACTATGATGGGCCACCGCAGATGAAAGCCAACAACGGGGTCCTCATCATCGATGATTTTGGGCGACAGCGAATTCCTCCTGACGAATTGCTCAATCGCTGGGTTGTTCCTCTTGATCGCGGGATCGAGTTTCTGACTCTGGTCGGCGGAATGAAGATTGAGATCCCATTTGAAATGCTGGTCGTGTTTGCGTCGAACATCGATCCGGCCAAGGTGATGGATCCCGCGTTCCTGCGAAGGATCCAGACGAAAATCAGACTTGGTGCAATTTCGGACGAGCAGTTCTGCGAAATATTCCGCCGCTTTGCCGGCGACCATGGCCTCGAAGCTGACACGGACCTGCTCAATGAGCTGATCGTCGTCATTCGCGACACAATGCAGCAGGAGTTACGGGCGTGCTATCCCCGGGATCTTGTGAATCAGGTCTTGTGGGCCGCCCAATACGAAGACCGGCCGCCGCAAATCGATCGTGCTGCCTTGATGCGTGCAATCGATGCCTATTTCCTGCCAAAGTCCTGAGCGGGGCAGGGACGAGATCACTTCCCGATGCAGAAAGTCGAGAAGATCAGATTCAGAATGTCGTCTGAAGTCGTCTGGCCGGTGAGCGAGTCGAGCGCCAATAGCGCTCGATAGAGATCGAGCAAAATCATTTCGTGAGGAATGCCGCCCGTGTTCGCCTTGGCCGCGTCGGCCAGCGCCGCCAGTGCTGTCGCGACGGCCTGGTGTTGGCGAAGATTGGTCAACATTCCTGGCTCGGCCGCGGCGCCGCCGGTTGCGAGCGACAGGACTTGCTCGCGCAGCGCCGTAATTCCCTCGCCCGTAAGCGCTGAGGTTGAGATCGTCGAGATTCTTCCGAGAGTAGGTCCCAACCGACACGCTGGTTCTTCCTCTCCCGACATTAGGTCGCTCTTGTTGAGCGCAACAATCGCCGGTCTTTCGTCGACCGCTGCGAGTAACCGCCGATCTTCATTGCTCAGCGGCTGTGTCGCGTCAAGAACGATTAGCACCAACGCAGCATCGGCCAACGCCTCGTGGCTGCGACGAATTCCAAGTTGTTCGGCTTCTTCCAGAAGTTGGCCTGCGCCTTCACGGAATCCCGCTGTGTCCACAAGCTCAATCGGAATGCCGCTGATCGAGATACGTTCGCTGACCAGATCGCGCGTCGTGCCGGGCGACGCCGTGACGATAGCACGGTCGCGCTCGACGAGCCGGTTGAAAAGCGAACTCTTGCCGACGTTAGGTCGGCCCACGATTGCCATGGTCAAGCCGTCATGGACGATGCGGCCGCGCGCGAAAGAGGCCTCAAGCGTGGCGAGCGGCGGCGTGATCTCGTCGATGCGTCGCACAATCTCCGCCTGCGGCGTCACGTCAATGTCGTCTTCAGCAAAGTCGATGCCCGCTTCGAGCAGCGCGATCAGTTCTACAAGGGATTGCTTGACCGGCGCAGCGCGGCGGCTGATAGCACCGCCCATCTGGCTGGCAGCCTGGCGCGCCTGCGTCAGCGTCTGCGCTTCGATCAGGTCGCGAACCGCTTCAGCTTGCGTCAGATCAAGCCGGCCTGCCAGAAAAGCGCGCTGCGTAAATTCACCGGGCTCGGCCAGGCGCGCGCCCAGCTCCAATGCGCGTCGAAGCAGAAGCTCCAGCACCACTGGCGACCCGTGCGCCGCAATTTCGACAAGATCTTCCGCCGTGTACGAATTCGGCGCGCCGAAGAAAGTCACAAGAGCTTCATCAATGCGCGGTCCATCGGCGTCTGCCGGATCGAGCACTTCAGCCAGGCGCGCTCGTGCATGTTCAAGGGGTTGATGAGGGTGAACGAGCTTCAGCGCAATCGTTGCGGCACGCGGCCCGCTCAGGCGCACAATTCCGATGCCACCACGGCCAGGCGGCGTTGAGATAGCAGCGATGGTGTCCGTTACAGCTTCAGGATCGGCCATGGGCTGAACTCAGTGTAGTGTTCCGTGCGCTGGGGCGTAACGCAACATCCAGATCTGGATGGCCTGTTTCGATCTCTTTTCGGACCCGCATAGAACGGTTCGATGCTTGAGACTTCAGATATGTGTGGCGGGTGCCCAGGATGCGAGTCTAGACTTTAGCCAGGAACAGCAACTCCCTTGCGTTCTTCCCCGATCCGGTCTGAAAACTTTGCCCGAAGACCCTGTTTGACTTGAGGTGACAGTGATGAAAACTGCGAGATTGGCCAACCTCAAGTTCTTGGCGCTGCTGTTTCTCTTGCCTGGCCTGGCTGGCCTCATCGTCTCCGCGATGATCTCCACACATTACCTTGACACCATGCCTGGGCGGCCTGCGCCGGAAATGAATCGCATTGTGCCGCGCGGCATTCATGGAACAACGGTGTATCAAACTCCTGCTGAGGACCGCGACCTGAACCTTATTGAAGGCGCTTCCGTGGGTGTCTTCCTGGTCGGCCTCGTCCTTGGGGTGGTGTATCTGGAGCAGTGGGGAGCGCTGCAAGGCCGCATCGCGGAAACGAAATCCGAATTGGCTGAGAATCCCCGGTAGAGATCCGCTGAATCGCGCAGCGCTCTATTTGCGATCCTCTACAATAAGCCGATGCCTGAATTGCCCGAGGTGGAGACAATTGCTCGAGGCGTTGACAAGCGCATTCGCGGCGATCGCATTGTTCAGGTCTGGTTTAGTCGTCGACCTCAATCCTTCAAGACCTCACGCGCGCTTCAGGCCAAGGGTCTTTCAGGCCACACCATCGTGTCGGTTCATCGCACCGGCAAACATATCGTCTTTGAATTAAGTTCATCGGCGTCCGCGC
>CAZVYV010000238.1:0-5220 GCA_964630985.1 uncultured Occallatibacter sp. | reverse complement strand
GACCCAAACCAATGAGCGACCGCGGATTTCCAGCAGTCGCGAGCATGAACCCTCCGCTTCCAGTGCGGCAGCCGGAGGTTTCGTCTTCCGTCGCGGGTTATGCCACGAATCTGTTCAACGGGTTTTTCGAGTGGTTCGGCAGCCTGGGCATCTTTTCCTGGCAGGTATTGCGGGCCGCGGTGACTCCGCCGTATGAAGGTCGCGAGCTGGTTCGACAGCTTGACGAAGTTGGTTCGAAGTCCCTGCCGCTGGTGGCCATGGCAGGCGCGGCAATCGGCGTTATCCTCTCGCTCGAAGCGCGCTACAGCCTAAGTCGTTTCGGCGCTAAATCGATGTTCCCTGCCACCCTTGTTTACTCCGTAATTCAGGTGATGGGACCGGTGGTTACCGGCTTGGTCGTAAGCGGACGAGTTGGCGCAGGAATGGGCGCGGAACTGGCATCGATGAAGGTGACCGAGCAGATCGACGCGATCGAGGCCTCGGCTATCAACCCATACAGGCTACTGGCCGCGCCACGAATTCTGGCCTGCATCCTGATGCTGCCGTTGCTGACGATTGCCACAGACGCATGCGCATTGATGACTGGCTGGTTTGCACAGGCCATGGTTGAGCCGCTCTCATTCCATCAATTCATCACAAACGGCTTCAATGGCGCCACTTTTAGCGCATTCCTGCCGCAGACATTCAAGACCGCCGTCTACGGCTTGATCATCGGGCTCATCGCCTGCTTCCTGGGAATGCGCACGCGCGGAGGAGCTGCAGGTGTGGGTCGCGCAGCAACCAACTCGGTGGTGCTGGCCTCGCTCTTTCTTATCCTGTCCGACGTTGTCCTGGTGAAATTCATCCTTGTCTTCTTTCATTAACTATTTTTTGAATCACGCGTGAAACAAATATGGCGACGGCTTATGACATTGCGACGAAGCAAGCGGAACCAGAGCTAGACAGTCCTGCGTCGGTCGTTTCCGTCGAGAACGTATACAAGGCCTTCGGCGGCCACAAGGTTCTCAACGGAATCAGTTTGAGCGTGAACCGTGGAGAGACCTTGGCTGTGCTTGGGCGCAGCGGCACCGGGAAGAGCGTGCTGCTGAGACTCATCATTGGCCTCGATACGCCCGACTCTGGAGCTATTCGCATCCATGGGCAGGCGATCGCCGGCCTGGCGCTTGACCGCATGGGAGAGATTAGAAAGAAGATGGGTTTCCTGTTTCAGCAGGCAGCGCTTTACGATTCGCTCACCGTCCAGGAGAACGTGGCATTCCCGCTTGAACACCATCGGAGAGACATGTCCAAATCCGAGCGGGTAGACCGCGTTAGGCAGTTGCTGGCCGAGGTCGGGTTAGACAGAGATATCGATAAGATGCCGTCCGATATTTCAGGCGGGATGCAGAAGCGCGTTGGCCTGGCACGCGCGCTGGCCCTGGAGCCGGAGATTCTGCTGCTCGATGAGCCGACTGCCGGCCTCGACCCAATCAGTTCCGCCGAAATCAACGAGTTGATTCTCAAGCTCCAGAGAGAGCGCCGAATGGCTTCCATTGTCGTGACTCATGATCTGCATAGCGCCAGGACGATTGCAGGCCGTCTCGCCCTGTTGAACGAGGGCAACGTAGCGATCGAGGGCACGTTTGAAGACCTTCAACAAAGCGATATCGGCTTTGTGATGGAGTTTCTGAAGCAATCGTAGGAGGAAGTATGTCGAGAGTGGCGAGGTTGGGTGCGTTTATCGTTGCGACGCTGGTAGTTCTGGCGGCCGGGGTCTTCATCATCGGGAGCAAGGAGTACCTGTTTAGTTCGACATACAACTTGAGGGCCCAGTTTGAAAATGTGGCCGGACTGGCTGAGGGCGCCGACGTGCAAGTCGGCGGAGTGCACAGCGGAACGGTGACCGGAATCGAGTTGCCGCAGAAGCCTGGAGAGAAGGTCACAGTCATCATGGAACTCGCCAGGTCGACACGCGCGATTATCAAGCAGGATTCTATTGCTTCGATCGAAACAGAGGGGATGTTGGGCAATCAATATGTTGCGATTTCGTTCGGAACTGCCGGACAAGCCGAGGTGAAGGATGGCCAGACCATCCAGAGTGTGCCGCCGCTGGAATTAGGACAGATGCTTGCAAAGACAAACGCAATCCTGGACAGCAGCCAACAGGCAATCCTGAATACAACTTTGGCCACTGCCCATCTGAACTCAGTCAGCGCCAAAATCGATTCGGGACAGGGAACCGTGGGAGCCTTGGTGAACGACAAGCAGGTCTACGAGAACCTGGAACAGACTACGGCCACCCTCCATGACACGATGCTGCAGGCGCAGACCGGCATTACGGACTTCCAGGAGAATATGGAGGCGTTGAAACATAATTTCCTCCTGAGCGGATATTTCAAGAAGCGTGGATACGAAGATTCCACAGATTTGGCTGCCAACAAGATTGCGGAGCTTCCGCAAACCGTTCCTGAAAAGACATTCACATACGCAGGCAAACAGATTTTTGATGACCACGATTCGGCCAAGATGAAGAATCAGAAGGATCTCAAAGACGCCGGCGACTTTCTGGCACAGACTCAATTCGGCGTCGCAGTCGTCGTGGTCTCGACTGGCATGGATGGCGATACCCAGAAGGATCTGGTTCTGACCGAAGCCCGAGCGATGGTCATCCGCGAGTATTTGGTCGAAAACTTTGGGTTCGACGACAGCCAGCTCAAGATCATGGGCCAAGGCAAACAGACGGGCGCGAACCTTGACGCAGATTGGGGCGCAATTCAGATTCTGATTTATCCGGCGGGGACCGAGATACCGGCCGACAAGACGACGCCGGCAGCTAGCTCATCCACGACCGATGCTGACCGGCCAGTCCAGGTCAATGCGGCGGCAACTCAAAAACCATAACCCATGGCGCGCCTCGGGGGTGAGCGGCAGGTATTGGCCCCATGGACCATTTTCTGATCGCGATTCGCCTGATCTATGGTTGAGAGCCGGCCACCTCAAGACCATGCAACTTCAACCGATCACCTTCTGCGGTCCCTAAAGAGCCGCGGAGGATGTTGACATAACGACTGGAGCGCCAATGGCCCTTATCAAGAAAGTTGATGTTGAGAAGTACTTCGCAGACCGGCGAGCCATGAGGCGAGGTAGGATAGCGCCCGCGAGCCAAACCAATGCGGCCCAGATCAAGCCCACAGGAAGAGCTGCGAAGGCCCCCGTCCCCGTTGGGGATCTCGCCTTGGAAGATTCTTCCGCGAGAACGTCCTCAGTCTCGATTCCGATCAAGCCCGATCATTCTCGGAGCCACTTGCTCAGGCCGCCGGGAAGCCGGCACGAGTGAAGATCAACGCGATATTCCAGTGGGACGGATGTATCCTGCCAGGTCCTTGTGCATTGGCTCGGGCTACACCTGAGATGGATCCGCTTCGGACCGCACAAGAGCGGCCCAAACCGTCTGGATTTCTATGAGTGCTTCCCTTCGGCGAGAAGCGCTGCTGTTTACGCCCGCTGTGCATCACACTCTTATGCCTCACTGGCTCACGCACCTGGGAGCGATGGGTCTTTTCTTCGTTGCCATCGTCGACTCCTCGCCTATTCCTCTGCCGATTCCGGGCAGTACTGACCTGCTGCTCCTATGGCTGGTGGCGCACGGAGGCGATCCGTGGCTGCTCGCCGCCCTCGCCATAGCAGGCAGCCTGATAGGGGGATACACGACGTGGGGCCTCGGACGCAGAGGGGGCGAAGCGGCAATGCATCGCTACGTGCCGGCTCGTCTTCTTCGGCGAATTACCGGATGGGTAGAGCGTCACAGCGTCCTCGCGGTGTTTCTTCCCGCCGTGCTCCCACCGCCGATTCCATTACTGCCCTTTGCGATTGCTGCTGGCGCGCTGGGCGTCTCACGCCGGCGCTTCCTTGCTGTCTACGGCGCGGCTCGCACCCTGCGTTACTCTCTCATCGCCTGGCTCGGCGTTATCTACGGGCGCCACGCCATTCGGCTTTGGTCAGCGACGCTCCAGAAATGGTCGACTCCGTTGCTTTGTGTATTCGTGGGTTTGCTCGTGACCGGCACTTGCTTTGGGATCTGGAAGCTTCGGCACTTGCCACGCGGCTCAAATTCAAGTCCCGCGAAGGCACGATTAAATCAAACGCGCGGGCGCGGCGCGGGCGCCCAGCCTCACTCCGCTGCACGGGCCACCGGGAAGCGATAGATATTCACGCTGATGGGGGCGACCGAAATCGTCTCGGAAGCGCTGCCAGTGGTCTCCTTGATTTCGACCTGCGGCGGTTGGCCGACGCGATCCGTAGCGTCCAATGTGCTCCCAGTCAACTGCCAAAGGGTCGATGGCCCAGCGACGCGAGTCCCGCTCACGTTCACGTCGAATGTCTGCGCAGAATCCGTCGCGTTCACAACGGAGAGGATGAGGTACTTTTTGTCGGCGGATAACGCGGCGACCATGTCGAGCGGATAAGTCGCGCTGCCGGAGCTGGTCTTTGGCTGATCGCCGCCGGGAGGAAATCTCGGCGCCGGTTGCGGCGAGTTTCCCGAAAGCGCAATGGGGATGGCGCCAACGAAGTGATCGGCATACAGCTTGAACGTAAGCCCGAGTGTGTTCATCGTGGCCGAGGTGCGATTGAAGTCGATGGTGGAAACTCCGGTGGTGTGCGCCGTCATGGTGAGAATGTCGGTATGCCGCAGCATCTCGTTGAAGATCATGCCGTAGGCAAGCGACTGCTTGAGAGTCGTGGGACGGCCAAAGCCTCCGCCGAAATAGGCGTACTCGTCGATGGAGAGAAAGATGTTCTTGCCGGCCATTGCGGGGAAGCGCTGCTGGTAGCCCTGCCATTCTTCGGCTTCGCCATGGACAAGATCGGCGGGGTAACGCGCGAATTGGAGCAAGGTCTGGTCAACCTTGATGTAACCATCGTCAGTGGGCGCATCGAGCGGAAGGTTGCGCACGTGATCGATGTCGAGATGGCGGCCAGGCTGGCCGTACCAGTGCTGGGCGATGCCGTCGAAATTGCCCCAGCAGTCTTTGAGGAAGCCGCCGGTCCAGTCGACATCGGAACCATAGAGCGGTCCGAGGTTGCCAGCATATTTAGCGCGGTTTTCGCCGGTAAGGAACCAATCCTCGAGCATCAGGCCGGAGGCGATGAGGGTGATGGAGGGATCCACGGCGCGCATGGCCTTCGCGAATTCATTGTGCTTGATCATGAAGTACTTGAGATCGGTGCGGCCAATCTGCC
>CAZVYV010000237.1:0-5232 GCA_964630985.1 uncultured Occallatibacter sp. | reverse complement strand
TACTGGCAGCATACGACCACAAGCATTTGAATCTCGATGCGCCGGAGTTCAAGCAGGTCATTCCGACCACGGAAAACATTGCCATTGCGGCGTGGAACCGGCTGGAACCGGTGGTGAACGCGGCGGGCGGCGCGCGACTCAGCCGCATCCGCGTCTATGAGACGCCGGAGATCTTCGCAGAGTATAGAGGTGAGGCGTGAAAGCGTACTTTGGCCGCCGCTACATGCTCAGCGCAAGCCACCGGCTGCACACGCCGGCTCTCACGGCAGAAGCAAACCGCGCGGCGTACGGAAAGTGCAACAACGAACATGGTCACGGCCACAATTATTTTGTTGAGGTTCTGGTGGGCGGCCCGGTTGATGCGGAAACGGGAATGGTGGTTGATTTGGTAGAGCTTGATAAAAAGGTGCGAACCAAAGTGCTGGACCGGTTCGACCACGCCAACCTGAATCTGGATCCGATGTTTTCCGATCGCGTGCCGACGACCGAGAATTTCTGCACGGCGATCTTTGATTTGTTGCACCACGCATTGCCCGCGGGCGAGCTGGAGCATGTTCGCGTGGAAGAGACAGAAAACAATTTCTTTGAGTGTTCGTCGAGAGGATAAGCGACAATGGCGCAACCAATTGCGGTGAGTAGACCTGTTCGCAAGGCAATCGAAGCAAGCGAAGGGCTCAGCACCTTCAGCACGCAGGAGATGTATCGCGAGATTCTCAGCCGCCTGGGCGAGGATCCCGAGCGCGACGGCCTGCGCGCGACCCCGGAGCGCGTAGAGAAGGCGCTGGCTTTCCTGACCAAGGGCTACGACCAGGACCCGGCGAGAATTCTGCGCGGTGCCATGTTCGAGGTGGATTACGACGAAATGGTCATCGTCAAGGACATTGAGATGTTCTCGCTCTGCGAGCACCACATGCTGCCCTTCTTCGGCAAGGTGCACGTGGCCTACATTCCCAAAGGCAAAGTGATCGGCCTTAGCAAAATTCCGCGTCTCATCGAAGTTTTTGCGCGCCGCCTGCAGGTGCAGGAACGTCTGACGCAGCAAATCGCCGACACGATCCAGGAAGCAATCGCTCCGCAGGGCGTGGGTGTGGTGATTGAAGCGCGCCACCTTTGCATGATGATGCGAGGCATCGAAAAGCAGCACTCGTCCACAGTAACCAGCGCCATGGTGGGTTGCTTCCGGCAGAAAGAGACGCGCGCGGAGTTCCTGTCGCTGCTACGGCAGCCCGGTACGGGGATCGTCTAAAGCGAATCACCGCGGCGCGACCCCAATCGACTGGTCTCGCACTTCAGGCACCCTGCGCAAGCGGCATCGACAAATACTTTCCGCGGAGCCTGTTCGCCGCCGTGAGCGCCTGCTTGAACTTCCGCTGGGTCGTCTCATCAATGCGCTCCAGGAGCGCGAGGTCCCGTTCCGGAGTCAGAACCTCACTTCCAATCTCATGCAACTGATGCCAGTCGTGCCAGTCACCGACCCGCCGCTGCACATTTCCCAGAGCCTCCTCCAAGCCGGAATTGGCGTCCGCGGAAAGTTGCAGGATGTAGCGCAATTCCTTCACCTTGAGCCGGAAGGCATGGATGTTCTCGGCGTTGAGCGGAGGCCATTCGCCGAGCTCGCGCACAACGTTGGCCGCTGCACTATGGATTCCATCGTGCCCGTCGGTGGGCAGCCCGTTCGTCGAAGCCGCTCGTTCCGCTTGCGCCCCGGAAGCTCGAATCAAGCGCGAGTATTCTTTCAGCTTTTGCCGTGCCGTCGCCCGCCGGCGGCCGAGCACGTTTCGCAACTCCACTGCATTTTGCTGACGAGCGATTTGGACCTGTTCGACGAGGCGGGTGAGGGAATCGCCATCTGCGCGGCGCGCCAGTTTGCGCGCGTTCCCGATCATCACGTCCATTTCGCGCACGCCGCCTGCCGCTTTGCGAATTGGCTCAATCGATTTGAGCAGGCGCCGCGATTCTTTGCCTTCCACTTGCGCCAGGACGGAGACGATTGCCTCCACCCTCCGGGTTGCGGTGCGCAGCTTGTGAACCTCTCCGGACGGAGGGTCTTTGGGCAAGCTCTTGAGCGTTTTGCTCAGCTCCCGCACTGCTTTGCGCGCTCGTTGCAGTTCTTCTGCCATCTCTACTCTCTAGCTTGGGGCGTCACAGGCTGGGTTGGCAAGCCACTCAACGGAGGCTAAAGTGATGATGTGAACGGGCTTCTTGTGATCGATAAGCCGGGAGGCATCACCAGCCACGACGTGGTGAACCGGCTGCGCCGCATCACGGGTGAGCAGTCCATCGGCCACTTGGGAACGCTCGATCCCATGGCCACTGGTGTTTTGCCGCTGCTGATGGGGCGATTCACGCGCCTGGCGCAGTATTTTTCGGCTGCGCAGAAGAGCTATACCGGAAGCATTCGCTTCGGTTTCGCGACCGATACCTACGACGCCGAAGGCGAGCCTGCCGGTCCAGACCGATGGCCGGAAGCCGCGCAGAGCCTCACGCTTGTGAGGGTTCAAGCCGCCGCCGTGCGGTTCCGCGGCAAGATGGAACAGATGCCGCCGACGTTCTCAGCAAAGAAAATCGATGGCAAGCCGGCGTATAAGCTGGCGCGCGAGGGCAAACCGGTCCAACTGAAGCCGGCTCACGTTGAGATCGACGCTTTCGTCATTGAATCTCTTGAGGGCTCGGAGGCCGCATTCAGCATCGACATCAGCGCCGGCGGATATGTGCGCTCCGTGGCGCACGAGCTGGGGCTCGATCTGGGCTGCGGGGCGCATCTGAGCCGCTTGCGACGCACGCGGGCAGGCGCGTTCACACTGGCTGAAGCGCAAACGCTCGAGGGGCTCGAGGCGCTGACCGGAAATCCCGAGGCATTGGAGGATTTGTGCGTTCATCCACGGACATTGCTGCCGGAGATGCCCGCGGTTACCGGCGATGGGCAGGCGCTGGGCCGGCTGCGCAACGGGGCGCAAGCCAATCTGCCGGAGTTTTCCGCTGCCCCCCTGGTCAAGGTGTTCGCCGGGCCGCGCGAACTGGTTGGAATCGCACGCAGGGTGGCAGGAACGCTTTTTCAGCCTGTATTGGTGATGGCGTAAGGGCAGGGAATAGGGAGTAGGGAATAGGAAAATCGATACGGTGGCGTCCGGGCATCTGGATCGCGATAATCTGTCAGGGCGGAACGGGGCTGGCTTTGATTTCGAGCGGATTGCAGGGCGAATCGAAGCGTCAAGCTTTCTATTCCCTGTTCCCTACTCCCTACTCACTGTCTTCCCTCTTTTCCTCACGGCCTTTGACCCCCTCGCTTAAACTGGACTTTTGCTGTCTTCATCAAGGAGCAGACTCGCCATGCCCTATCCCACGGAATATCGTTACACCCGCGAGCACGAATGGATTTCGGTAGCCGGCGCCATCGGCTCGATAGGCATTACCGACTACGCGCAGAACTCGCTTGGCGATATTGTGTATGTCGATGCGCCCAAAGTGGGCGACACGGTCACTGCCAATGCCACGTTCGGTTCGGTGGAAAGCGTCAAGGCCGTCAGCGATCTTTTCTCGCCTGTCAGCGGCAAGGTAACGGCGGTGAACGAGGAGCTGAAGACTGCGCCCGACAAGATCAACGAGAACGCGCATGTTACGTGGATCATCAAAGTCGAGCTCTCGAACCCTGCGGAACTGAACACGTTGCTCGACGCAGCCGCCTATGAGGCGTTTATCGCGGAGGAGACGGCAAGCTAAATCATGCGCTACCTCCCCAAGTCTGACGAAGAACGCAGGCAGATGCTCGCCGAGATTGGCGCGAAGTCGATCGACGATCTCTTCTCAAGCATTCCGGCTGAATACCGACTTGAACGCGACCTCACGGTGCCGCGCCAGCAGGCGGAGAGCGAGATCGTGGAGTACTTTCGTGCCGCCGGCCAAAAGAACGCGACGGATTACGCCAGTTTTCTCGGCGCCGGCGCCTATCGCCATTACCGCCCCGTCATTATCGATGCGCTCGTCCAGCGCGGAGAATTCCTGACCAGCTACACGCCCTACCAGGCCGAAATCACGCAGGGCACGCTCCAGGCCATCTTCGAGTTTCAGACCATGATCGCCGAGCTCACCGGTATGGATGTGGCCAACGCCAGCATGTACGACGGATCGACGGGAGCTGCGGAAGCGGTGATGATGGCCGTGCGTGTCACCGGCCGCAGTAAGGCCGTGGTTGCTACGACTGTTCATCCCGAATATCGCGAAGTGCTCGCGACCTACGCGACGCATCGGGGACTGCCGACAACGTTAGTTGGATATGACGCGGAGACCGGCCGCGTCGACTTGAAGACACTGGACGCGGCCGTTACCGAAGAAACTGCGGCTGTTCTTATCCAGAGCCCGAACTTTTTTGGCGTCATTGAAGACATTCCCGCCATCGCACAGATCGCCCACGCCAAAGGCGCGTTGCTGATCGTATCGATCGCGGAGGCCGTCTCACTCGGCGTGGTCCGCCCGCCCAATGAGGCCGATATTGTCTCGATGGAGGCGCAATCGTTCGGCGTAACGCTCAGCTACGGCGGCCCGTTCTGCGGCGTCATCGCGGCCAAAGAGCAGTTTGTGCGGCAGATGCCGGGCCGGCTCGCCGGCCAAACCGTCGACGGGGCAGGGAATCGCGGCTTCGTGCTCACGCTCGCCACGCGTGAACAGCACATTCGCCGCGAGAAGGCGACTTCGAACATTTGCACCAACCAGGCTTTGGTCGCTCTCATGGCGACGATCTTTCTTGCCGTCTACGGCAAGGAAGGTATCCGCGAGCTCGCCGAGCACAACCTGGCCAAGGCCGATTACGCGGCCAAGACGCTTGGCAGCCAGCCGGGCGCGAAGCTGCGATTCAAAGGCGCGCCACGCTTCCATGAATTCGTGCTTCAGACCGACGAGTCGCCCACGGCATGGAGCCGGCGGCTGCTCGAAAACAAGATTGTCGGCGGCGTTGAGCTGAATCGCTGGTATCCCGAACTGCACAATTGCACGCTCTGGTGCGCGACAGAGGTCGTCACACGCAAGCAGATCGACATGGCGGCCAAGGTGCTGGCGGCCCAAGCGGTGGAGGCGTAAAAGATGGCAACGACAACGAATTCCACCGGCCCCCACACTCTCGGCAAGGTTCGGCCGCACCAGACGCAGAACGAGGCGCTGCTCTTCGAGAAGTCGTCGCCGGGCAAGCGCGCTTACAAGCTGCCGCCGCTCGACGTGCCGACGGTAGACACCGCAAAG